>JANNFA010000043.1:0-4100 GCA_031379345.1 Candidatus Omnitrophota bacterium
CCTCCTCGGCCATTACAGGGCTCATCGGAAGACTTAGAACTTCCTTATGGATCTTTTCCGAAACCGGAAGGCTCAACACCCTCCATTCTTTGTAAGCTTCCTGCTGATGAGGTGCAATAGGATAATGGATGATGGTTTCGATGTTCTTGCTTTGTAGATATTTCTGAAAGTGGTCGCGGTCCTGGGTCCTTACCACAAATAAATGCCAAGCGTGCTTCCCATAATCGGCAGCTATGGGCAACGTGATTTTTTTATTAATAATCGATTTGAGATAAAATTCTGCGACTTCCCCTCGCCTGTTATTGTCCTCATCTAAGAATTTGAGCTTAATACGCAAGATGGCTGCCTGTATTTCATCTAAACGACAGTTATATCCTTTAAAGAGATTGTAGTATTTTTTATGGGAACCGTAATTACGCAAAGCGCTTATAGCTTCAGCAAGGTCCGTGTCATTGGTAGTTACAGCGCCGCCATCGCCTAACGCTCCTAGATTCTTACCTGGATAAAAACTAAATCCCGCGGCGTCCCCTAAATTTCCGGCCTTCTTTCCCCGATAAACGGCACCATGCGCTTGCGCTGCATCTTCAATCACTTTGAGACCATGTTTGCGGGCCAACGCATTGATCTTGTCCATGTCTGCTGTCTGCCCATAGAGGTGGACGGGTAACAGTACTTTTGTCTTTTTGCTTATTTTTTCCTCTATCTTATTCGGGTCAATGTTGTATGTGAGAATATCGGGCTCGACCAGCACCGGAGCCAGCCCGCTGCGGGAGATTGCAAGAATAGTCGCGATGTACGTGTTCGCAGGGACGATGACCTCGTCACCCTCCTTGAACAACCCGAGCTCTTTATAGGCCTGTAGGATCAGGATCAACGCGTCCAGCCCGTTGCTGACTCCGATGCAGTATTTCGTGCCGCAATATTGCGCGAATTCCTTTTCGAATTCTTTGACTTCGTTACCTATGATATACAACCCGCTGCTAACAACCCGTTCAATTGCGTCGAGTAGCTCATCTTTGTGACGAGTATTGATTTTTTTTAAATCAAGAAAAAGAATTTTTTTAACCATTACTCTTCGACTTTTATCTGTTGATAAAATTTGTGGTATTTTTTAACCGTATTTTCATAATCGGTAAGCGAGAATGTCATGTAGAAATTTTGCTCATCCTCGCGTACATATTCCGCCCCAAACCGTTTATGAAAATTGACCACCTTGGTGTTATCTTTTCTTACATCAAGATGTGCTTTCTTGTAGCCAAGGTGATAAAAACCGAGATCATACATAGCCATTGCTGATTCTATAGCTGCATACATCGGCGCATCTGGAGTTACAATCCAACTTCCCCAGCAAAATGAGTCTGGTTGCAAATCGTAAACACGCACCGCACCCACAGATTCTTGATTACGAGTCAGAACTATGAAATAAAAATCCTGACGTCGAGCTTCGCGTTCCTTATAGTCTTTAATCCACTCTACCTGCGAATCTACACCAGAAGCAACAGCATGTAGATATTTTGAACGCCCAGAATGCGTGCGCAGCATATAGATAAATGGCGCGTCACTTATCTCGACAAACCTTAAGAAAATGTCTTGGGCAATAAGCTTCATCAAGTCACTTTCTTTTTAAATTCCTCGTAGCCTCTGATGTAGTCGTTCTCATTGTAAGGAGTCGAAGCTAGAACAAGGCACACAGCCCCCGAAGAGAAATTTTCAATACCACGCCATATCATGCTTGGAAGATATAGCCCATAATATGCGCGATTAAGCTGAAACTTCTTTGTCTCTCTACCATCGTCGACCACCACATCAAAGCTCCCGCTTGCTGCCACTATAAATTCCTCTAATACGACATTGGCATGCCGAGCTCGGCTCTCGCCTCCCGGAACATCATAGGTATAAAAAACCCTTTTTATTTCGAATGGAATGTGTTTATTGTTCTCGATGAACGTTAAATTTCCGCGAGGGTCTGGAATTTTTGGCAAGTTGATTATTTTACACTGACTAACGGAAGGCATTGTCATGGTTTACGACTCCTTATTATTTTGGCGGGGTTTCCAGCGACCACCGCCCATTCAGGTACATCCGAAGAGACCACGGCACCGGCGCCGATGATGGCGCCGCGACCGATAGTGACTCCCGGCAGAATAATCGCGCGCGAACCTATCCACACATCATCGCCAATAGTTACCGGCTGTTCTTTTGTGAAACCCTGCCGGTTCATGGGGATATCAGTGCGGCTTGTTTCGTGGTTTTTGGTAAGGATTATGACCCAAGGTCCCATCATGACATCATTACCAATATTGACACAGCCAGGTAGACGGCAATTAATACCAATCCCTGAGTTATCCCCGATATTTATCATTCTTCCCGAATAAAAAAAAGCGCCTGCTTCGATATTCACATTTTTTCCGCAGCGGGCAAACAGGTTCCGGCATATTTGATACCGGATGGCCTTGAACAAACTTCCCATAGGCATCGTGCTAGGCGGCAAATATTTCGCGAACCCGTAATAGAGGCACAGGCAGAGAGTCCTTTTGAATGACTTGATCATGCGAGCTGCGCCTTCACCTTATGCAATACGCCCCGGACAAATTCTAAATATTCCTTCGCGTCTTTTTCGCTCACAATACTGCCATCGCCATATAAGTCATCATTTCGCTTCATTCTCATAGCATTGCCAAAAGTAAACACGGTCGGATCTTTTAAAAGTTCACTCAGTTTTTCGATCAATTTTATGTGATGGCCGGGTGCCATACGGACTTTGTATCCTTCATGAGCCACATAAGCAATGCCCGACTTGACCAAGGCTTGGTAGGCAAACGTGAAACGTACATCCGGGATCTGGTCCTTCTCAGCTATCTCAAGATCCCTGTGCGCTTTGGTCAAATATCCCGAAATCTGCTCGGCTGCAAACTTAGTTTCTTTAAAAAATTCTGCGCTAAAACCACTCATATAAGGATCGCTTTGGGCTTATTTTCTATGTTACGGATGAAATGATCCGTCTTCTTTTTAGCTTCATATTCCCTGCTCGAAAGGTTGGTCACATTGACTTCGCGAGACAGTTTTTTTTGAAGCTGGGTGATCTTGGCCTGCAAATCCAATACCCGATGCTCACCCACGACCAATACATCAATATCACTGTGGCTGTCCATATTATCCGCCGCATAAGATCCAAAAATATAGGCATGTTTTATTCCAGGAACATCCTTTAAAACTGCCTTGAGAGACGCCTCTACTCCCAGCGTCTTAAGCACAATACGGCGATACTCATCGAACAGCGAATAAGATCTGTTGAGGGAATAGTATCGCTCGCGCCCGCGGGTCTCACTATTGAGAATACCCTCTGATTCCAACTCACGGAGTTTTCGGGTCACATTTCCACTATCCAGGTCATGTTTGCGGGCCAGCTCATTCACGTAAAAAGAAGCACTCGGCCGGAGAAACATATCCGCCAAAACCTCTTTTGTGATCTTTGAGCGCAGGCTAATCATGTCTGTTTATATATACAGTGTACACTGTATAAGTGTACAGTGATTGGCGACTCGTGTCAAATTCCCTCATCTTTCACCCGCACGATAACGCAATGGGATCAAGGGCGGATACCGGATACCGGACGCAGTCCAACGGGGAGGCATTAACCATGCTGGTCATTTCTTCCGCTTAGATTTAAAGACTTCGGCATGCGTATACACGCGTCCTGCTTTGGCCTCTTTTAAGCCCTGGGCAATCGATTTCTTAAGGCGCGCATCAATAGCCCGTACCCTCCGCATTTAGGGCTTTAAGTAAACGGGTCAAATCTTTCTGTGACTTCATATCAAAACCTCTTGAATATTTTGGAATACACGTCTTTACGGTTTCCGATGATGAGGATAAATATTTTATTTGCATCTTCGTCGACCCGGTAGATGACCCGATAATCCCCGACTCTCATCTTCCGGTGTCCTTTGAGGCTTTGGCGAAGCGGTTTGCCCGCAGAGGCAGGGCCCTGCAATAGACGCTCTTCGATGGCCTTGCGATTACGATCTTGAATATTCCTGGTAATCCCGGGATGGTATTTTTTTTTGACCTCCGGATGGTATACAACATCCAGGTGCATTAAC
>JANNFA010000168.1:0-2354 GCA_031379345.1 Candidatus Omnitrophota bacterium
CCCGCGCTTTGTCGGCTATTTTTTCGGTCACCTCCCAATTATTCTGAAAAAAGGATTGGGAGTGCACCAAAAATGTCTTTCCGGAGAGCTTCACGCGAAAAAAAGATTCTTTCCTGTCGTCCACAACACTTCCGGAAACCGTGAGTTTATATCCGATCTTTCCCGCCGCGTCCATAGGAACAGCGGAGATCATGCGCTCCAGCGCCGGGTCCAGCAGGTCACATTGCTGGAGTATCACAGCGCTCACATTGTCCTTCCCGATATAGGAAAAGTGGGGCTTCTTGCCTCGACCGCCGCCCACCGCATGGAATGTAGCCGATCGGCGATAACCATAAAATTTACGTCCCGAAACGATCGATCGGACACGCACAGCTCCCAGCGCCTTCTCAAGCGTCTCGCGCACCTGGGCCTCTTTCCAATGGAGTTCTTCCTCATAGCTCATATGCTGGTATTGACAGCCGCCGCAGAACGTTACATGGGGGCAGACGGGTTCGACACGTTCGGGGGAAGGTTTTAGAACAATCGTGACGCGCGCTCTGAGAAAATCTTTTTTTTCCTGAATGACGCGTACTTCAACCTCTTCGCCAGGGATAGCCCCTTCAATGAAACAGGTCTTTCCGTCATGGACAGACAGGCATTCTCCGCCCAGCACGCACTTGCCGGCCTTGAGCGTAAGAGGTGTTTTAGCCTTGGGAGGCGGCAAAGCTGGGTCTTTTCTTGATGCGGTCGAACCAGGCAGTTGTGTTCTTGAGTTCTACGGGAATGCCGGTGCCGAGTATCGGCAATGCCGCGACATGGGGCGTGACCGAGACGTCGGCCAGGGAAAACTCGCCAAAAAGGTAGTCCTTGCCCTCCAGCATCCTATCAAATTTCTTAAGGCCTTCAATGATCTTAGCGCGCTGGATCTCCTTCACCTCTTCCTTCTGTTGCTCCTTTGGTTTAAGGAGGCACTCGATAACAAGAAGTCCTATTTGAAGCACAAAACTCTTGTCGTTCTCATCTACAAAACGCTCGATCTCCGCGCGCTTGGCAATATCTTTTGGAAGAAGCGACGGACTTGGGAACTTCCTTTCCAAATACTGGTTTATTAGAAACGACTCTGACATATAGATGTCACCGTCGATGATCGCAGGGACCTTGCCTTTGGGACTCGCCTTCTTAAAATCCGGAGATTCTTTAATGGATGGGTCTGCGTGTACATTCACAGGCTCGAAAGGGATATTCTTCTCGGCAAGCACAATTTTTACTTCTCGGGAGTTTCCAGATCTTGGAAAACAGTAAAGTTTCATCATCACAAAATCTCCATTATTTTTTCAGCCATCATTTTTATGAATTTTGGGTGGTCACCCACCGTGCCGGCCCGCCGGCATTCTAAACCGCGTGCCTCAGCGGCTTGTTTTGCCTCAAAATCGAGATCATAAACAACCTCCACATTGTCGCAAAGAAACCCCACAGGCACAAGCAACACGCCCCTGGCATTGGACTGGGGAAGTGTCTCAATAACCTCTCTTACATCCGGCTCAAGCCACGGTTCTCTTGGATTGCCGCTACGACTCTGATAGCAGGTCAGCCATTTTGAGAGCCCTGAAAGTGCGGCAATTTTGGAAGATGCCTCATGGAACTGGAAACCATAACAGCGTCCTGAGTTCTCGAGAGCGCTTCTTTCGCACATGAGTGAAGGGATAGAATGTGCCGTAAAGAGCGTGACCGTTTCTTTTTTTTGTTCCTCCGGAATTTTAGACCAGACTTCGCAAAGGCGGTCTGATTGGGCCTCCAGATACAGCGGCGCGAGGTCGAATGGAGTGGTGTAGGTCATTTCAATGGTCTCTGCGCCGACTTGGCGCCTGGCCTCCACGATTTTTTCGAGATATTTTCCACGACTTGCGAACGATTGGAAGGACGCGAGAATGAGACCGACGACACGCTCGACCCCGAAACGCTTAAACTGCTCGAACGCATCTTTAAAAGAAGGGGTTGAATGCCGAAAGGCCGCACCTACAGCCAGATCTTTTCCGCGGCCTCGCAGTTCTTTCTCGAGAGCGCTCCGCTGGCGTTCCGTGACATCATTGAAATTCGACTTCCCGCCAATGAGCTCGTAGTGGTGATAAACCTCTTGGATGCGGGCTTCCGGGATATTGGTACCACCGGTAACGCTCGCGAGGAAGGGGCGCACCTCTTCCAAACTCCGCGGTCCCCCAAAACCAACCAGAAGCACCGCCGTTTTTTTCATGCTGCACTCATCTCGTGGACCAATTTAACAAGCGCCTTCACATTATCTTCCGGCGTTTAAGGAAGAACACCAAGCCCAACATTTAAGATGTTCCCGGGTCTGCCCGCAACCACCCTAAGCAGGT
>JANNFA010000018.1:0-2379 GCA_031379345.1 Candidatus Omnitrophota bacterium
GAAGCGCGCGGACCGCCTCCTTGCCATGCCGCAGACGACTGCCCTGTTTCACCGCCGCCTCTGCTGATGTCCACGGTGAGTATCTTTACATAAGGATCTAAGCTTTCCAGTTGGCTCACAAATAGGCCTAGTTGGTGGTAGCTGGCTTCCACGTCGATATGCACAGAGAGTCGCTCCAGAAAGTCCCCGATCTTTCCCGACTCTTCGGGGAGAACTGAAAGAACAGATACGCCGGATTTTTCCGCGATGGAATTTATCTGTTCAATGAACCAGGCTTTGTCTCCCGAGAATTGTTTTTTGAAGTTCAAAAGTTTTGACTCCCCTTCCAGCACGTAAAGATAGGGCTGAACCTTCTCTTTGAGGCTGGAGATGTCGGCTTGGGTACCCCTGAGATGACTAAGGCCGGGTTTTACAACAAGAAGGCCCCCCGCTAAGAGCCCCAAAACCAAAGGCGCGACAATGACGACAGGTCTCCTGTCTTTTATCTGTAGTAGCAAGGGCTCAATATTGAACATTAGCCTACACCTTCTTTTTTAGGCAATCGAGAGAGAAGCGTGTGACGGTCTTGCCATCTAGATCGTCTTTGCTGGTGCGTCCGATCCGTATCTCTGAAAAACCAAACATAAAATTTTTGTTTTCCTTTAGTTGGGCGACCAGCTTATTCAAAACGGATAGCTCACTCCCCGCATCCGAAGAAAGAACGTAACCGGCCATTTCCATCACCACATTGCTTTCTCCCTCAGCGCTCAGCACGTCCGAGTAAGTCCATTTGACAAAACGGATATTTGGAGGCATGGATTTTGCCAGCTCATTCATTTTGGTAGTGAAGTAGACTCTTTTTTCTACGAGTGTATTAAAAAAATTAATTTTTTTTGCCGTGGCGGCCTGTTTTGACTGGAGATCAGCGAGCGATTCGTTCAGACTGGCTGATTGAGCCACTGGATAGGATTCGATGGTTTTTTGCAGCTCATTTTTTTTTGAGCCTGTTACATTAGCCATAAAAAAATAGGCGATCACAAGGACCACTGCGATGCCTATGATCTCCTTTGTGGCGAGGTCCTGCAACTGCTTCTTTTCTTCTTCCCATGTGATGATGGGCGCTGTTGAAGCGGCTTCGGTGGGTTTTAGGCTAACACGCCGAGCCGTTTTTTTTTCAATCGCTCCGATAGTCAATCCGTACGCAGCGACCGCGGCAGTGGTCGAGACGGCCGGGCCCGGGGGTTGGAATAGAGTTCCGCAGTCGGCCGGTATGAGCAACTCTTTTTGAAGCGCCTCGCTGACCATGGTTGCCTCTCCGGAGAAGGGGGTCACAAGAAAAAGACGTTGGACTTTTATGTCTTTGAAGTTCTCAGAAAAGTAATCAAGCGAGATGCGGACATCAGAGACGAACATGGGAATGTCAAGCGCGGAACCGTCCGGGGTACGCGACAGCGCGATGTGGCGCGTTGTGAGCACCGAACCTCCTTTTTGTACGATAAGTTCAGCTGTGTTCTGGTCATTGCAGACGACGACAAGGCTGATCTCGTCCGCTTTCTTGGCGGCATGCCGTTGAAAGGCCCGCGCAACCGACTGAGAGACGAGCTCTACCTGCGAGATCTTAACCCCAGCCAGTGTCAACAGCGCGCTCAGCGAATCCACCCATTGTTTTTTGCAGGCAAAGTAAACCACGCGGCTGCGTTTACGCTCCTCGTCAAAGTAGGTCTCGTAGTCGTAATAGAGCGATTTGGCCTCGAATGGAACATATTTTTGCGCTTCAAAACGAACCGCTCCCCGCTCCTCTTTTTTGGGAAGAACCGGCAGCTCAAAGTGCCGCGTCATCGAACCGTCTCCGGGCACAGAGATACTCACGGATTTAGATTTTACCCCTGCGCGAGTAAATGCCGTGCGAATATCGTTCAATATCTTCTGCCTGGATTCGGGGCCAGAGTCTAAAAGAGTCGGTACTCGAATTTCGGCAAATCCGGTCACCGTGACCGTGGAAGCTTTAACTTGACCGCTTACCACGGTAATGGTTTCCGAATCCACATAGAGCCCCACTTGGTTTTTATCTAAAAATAAGCCCATTTATAACAGAATTACCTTACTTTAACCTGGGTTGAGTGCCTCTTGTTAAGTTTTATATTATGCTATCTCAAGCATGGTTAAAGTATAGCAAATATTGTAATAAATAGTAAAAGAAAAAGCTAAAAAGACTATAAAAAGAAGATTGGGAGAGGAGTTAGTTTTCGTCTAAAGGAAACTCAGGCTCGAGGATCGGTTCGAAATGATCAGGCCCCGCAAACGGAAAAGTGACTGTTTCGTAAAGGCCTGCACCTGTGCGCTTCACCGCGTTCATAGCCCCATAAAACGGGCCCCAGGTCGCCCCAGCCCAAAAGCCGC
>JANNFA010000100.1:0-1526 GCA_031379345.1 Candidatus Omnitrophota bacterium
GAAAATAGCGACCGTCTGATCATCTACCGTGCGATCGCTTCGCAAAACGGCACTCCGATCGAAGAGGTTCAAAGGCTTTATGTCCAACGCCTCCAAGCCAATGCGCCCTCCGGCACTCCGATCGAAACATCCAGCGGCGAATGGACGACCAAAGGCTGATCTTTAATGACAAATGAAGCCGCAGGGCCCAATTTTCAGGGTCTCGGGATTGCCCCTGGGATACTGAGCATCCTAG
The DNA here is from genome assembly GCA_031379345.1 of Candidatus Omnitrophota bacterium. Lineage (GTDB taxonomy): Bacteria > Omnitrophota > Gorgyraeia > 2-02-FULL-51-18 > 2-02-FULL-51-18 > JAHFFM01. The sequence goes on from JANNFA010000100.1 coordinate 236, forward strand.
ATGGGATGAAATTTAAAGTTCCGACGCCCATCCAACTGAAAGCCATCCCGCTGGCGGTCGAGGGAAAGGATATTCTGGGAATCGCCCAGACCGGCACCGGCAAGACGCTTGCATTCGGGATTCCGATGATCCAGCGGCTCTTGCAGGAGCCCGGCCGCGCACTCATTTTGGTGCCGACCCGCGAATTGGCTCTCCAGGTGGACGTCACGCTTAGAAAGTTGGGGAATCCATTTGATATCCGGTCCGTGATCGTCATCGGCGGGATGGACATGGAGATGCAAGTCAAGCTTCTGCACAAAGAAAAAATCCGCGTCATCATCGCCACGCCGGGAAGGCTGCTGGATCACCTCGAAAGAAAGACATTCAGCGTGTCCGACCTTAAGATGGTGGTATTGGATGAAGCGGACCGCATGCTCGACATGGGTTTCGCGCCGCAGGTACAGCGTTTGACCAACTATTTACCCAAACAGAGGCAGACGTTCTTTTTTTCGGCAACGATGCCGGAAGAGATCCTGAAATTGGCCCACCTTTACATGAAGCTGCCTGTTCGTGTCGAAGTCGCGCCGCCGGGAGCGACCCCCGAAAAAATCGTCCAGGAGCTCTTTATCGTGCGTCAGGAATCCAAACTTAAACTTCTTGGAAAAATACTCAAGGAGTATCAGGGAAGCGTCCTGGTCTTCACGCGGACGAAAGCCGCCACCTGGAAGCTGACCGAAGCCTTGCGTCAGATGGGATATAAGGTAAACGAACTTCATTCGGACCGCACGCAAGGACAACGCCGCCACGCACTCCAGGGTTTTAAAACGGGTCTCTACCGGGTTTTGGTCGCGACAGACATTGCCGCGCGCGGCATCGATGTGCAGGGAATCGAGCTCGTGGTTAATTTTGACCTCCCCGACGAGAGTGAAAATTATGTGCACCGCATCGGGCGAACAGGCCGTGCGGGCCTCAAGGGTCACGCCATCACCTTTGCGATGCCGGATGAGGGCGGAGACGTCCGTGACATTGAGAAACTGATGGGTTTGTCCCTAAAAATCGCCAGCCTTCCCGGAGTGATGAGCGAAAAATTCTCCCATGCCAGTCTAGGCACTAAGAAGAAGCATGTTTACGAAAACGCGGCCCGTCATAGCAAAGGCCGTCCCCAGTTTAAAAAATAATGGCTCTCATCAGTATTCAGGAAGTCTCCCTAGCTCTGGGCGGTCCGCGCCTTTTTGACAAGATCAGCCTGCAAGTCCACCCAGGTGAGCGCGTCGCTCTTCTCATGTTTTTGGAGCAGCCGCCCTGAAATGTG
>JANNFA010000105.1:0-6808 GCA_031379345.1 Candidatus Omnitrophota bacterium
GAGCTTAATAAAACAAGCGCGCCCATCAAAGCCGCCCAACGATCCAAAAGATGACGGCCAATCCAGTAGGTTGCCAAAACGCAACCCGCGGCGCAAAGGGACGAAAAAAGCCGGGCAGAGAACTCACTCACGCCCAGCAACCTGTAAAACAACGCGGTCGCCCAGATTGCCAGAGGCGGTTTTTCTAACCACAGCTCGCCGTTTAAGCGCAGGGTCAGCCAATCTCCTGACTGAAGCATGCTTTTAGCGACAGATGCGTAAATCGCTTCGTCCCAACTAGCCAGGGAGCCATAGCCAAGCTTAAAAATTAAAAAAAAGAGGGTTAGGGGGACAAGATATAAGAGGTCTTGGGTGGTGTGTTTCTGCGAAGAAAAAGCCAAACTAAAAAATGAAAACGCCGGCCGCCACCACAGTGGTATAGCCGCCTTTTTCAACGATTGCCGACTGTGTCATGTTCGTCGTTTTGACGATCTTATCGGAGATCCTGAAAATTTCTTCTTTTTCATCCCAGCTCTTATCCTCATCGAGCTCAATGCCTAGTGTGGAGGCAAGCATTGCGGCCGCAAGATCTTCCGCGGTGTCGCCGGCTTCCTTCTCGGTCTGACCGAAGGCGTAATATTCGCTGAGATAGCCATAGGTATTGGGGTCGGACGGTATAGCGCAACCGATAGAGGCCGCGATCAAACGACGTGCTTCATTGGAGGAACTGCGCGCGGTCACGGCAAACGTGATCATGCCCGGATAGATGAACTTCTGTCCTTCGTTCTTGGAGATAAGCTCACAGTTGGGAGGAAAGATGCTGGAAACGTGGACGATGTTACATTTTTCGATGCCGGCATCACGGAGCGCGATCTCGAACGAACGAAGCTCGTGCTTGTGCGAACCAACCCCTTTCGTAAAAAACATCTTCTTGGGAACTAAAAGCTGCTGCCCATTATCGATGTGAGCTTGAAGCCCCGCTGATTGGCCGTTCGCTAAACCGCTCACCCGATCAAAACCTCCGTAAACGTTCTATTGGACATGCAAGCCTTTAATATACGTTTGACAATTTTTTATGTCAAGTATAGCCTGAGAACATGAAATGCGATACCTGCGGAAAAGAATCACCCGAAGTAAAGCGCGTCGTGGTCGACTCTGGCTATGACCGCACGCTTTCCAAGGCGCTTTATAACTGCCCCGAGTGCTATGACAAGAAAATCGCTTCGCGCCGCGAGAGTTCTCCAGGTAAATAAACACGCGAAGCATCCAAGCGCATCTTTTTTTCCATTTCCGTAGCCTCATCAAGCTCCTTTAAGGTCAGAGGCGACACCACAAATGCTGTCTTCCAAACATTTTCAAATCCCTCGCGTATGCGTCTCATCAGAGTCTCGGACGGCTGAGAAAGAAACATCGTCGACTGGTGCAGCATGACGCCCCCGGTGCGGCGCTGGCTTCCCCCGAGAACTTTTTTTCCTGCCGAGAGCAGGTCGTAACAGCTGGGTGTATCAAAACAAACGCGCTCCTTCTGTTTAGACGATTGGGAGGGCGCAGTGCGGCAGTCGGCATAGTCCATCTCTGGATATTCCTCGCGTAGACCCACGCGCACCGCTTCATTGATTTTGAGGTAGGAACTCTTAACATCATTTGCGAAGAATGGCGCAGGCAGGCTCATTATCAAAGAGAACGTAAGGTCCTTATCGTGCAGGACTGCCCCGCCTCCGGTGATGCGGCGCACGACCGGATAGCGGCCAAAACGCCGCGAGACCTTCACCACATCCTCAAAATAGCCCACCGTCACGGAAGGCGTGGTCCAATGGTAGAAACGCAGGACGGGCCTGGCGTGGTCCATCACCCGCCGCATCAAAAGCTCGTCCACCGCCATATTCATCGAGGCGGACCGCGCCTCGTCCAGGATGAGACGAAACTCGTTCACTTTGACTTCGTATATTTTAGATCAGGATGGCGGGCCGCCCGCACCTCATCGATACGGCTGACAGGCGTCGTATGCGGCGCATCGAGGACCTTCTGGGGTGTTTCCTGTATCTCGCGCTCGATCGTTTTCAGGATCTCAATAAAGGCGTCAAGCGTCTCCTTGGATTCGGTCTCTGTGGGCTCGATCATCATCGCTTCCTCGATGACCAGCGGGAAATAGACGGTCGGTGCATGCGCTCCATAGTCTAAAAGGCGCTTCGCGATATCGAGAGCCCGGACTCCCTTCTTCTTCTGCCGCGTCGCGGCCATCACGAACTCGTGCATGCATGGACCGTCGTAAGGGATGTCGTAAAGTTCGCGCAATTTTACGCGGAGGTAGTTTGCATTGATGATGGCGTTCTCCGAGACAGCCTTCAACCCTTCTGCCCCGAGCGCACGGATATAGGCATAAGAACGGATGATCGCACCAAAATTACCATAAAATGTGCGCAAGCGCCCAATGGAATGCGGCACGTCGTGCTCAAATGCATAATGGCCTTCCGCTTTAACAATGCGCGGTGTTGGCAGAAACGGAGCGAGATGTTTTTTTACGCCCACGGGCCCCGAACCGGGACCGCCCGAACCATGAGGCACCGCAAACGTCTTATGAAGGTTCAAATGAACGATATCGAAACCCATGTCGCCAGGACGACAGATACCTAAAAGGGCGTTCATGTTGGCGCCGTCATAATAAACAAGGGCATCGACTTTATGCACTGCCTCGGCGATGGAAAGAATCTCTTCTTCGAACAATCCGAGAGTGCTCGGGTTTGTCATCATGAAACACGCAACGTTGTCATCAAGTTTGGATTTAAGGTCGGCCAAATCGACATGTCCCTTCGCATCGGTACGCACCGTCACAACCTCGTAGCCGCAAAGCGCCGCCGAAGCCGGATTGGTGCCATGCGCCGAATCCGGGATCAAGACTTTTTTCTTATGCGTTTCTTTTTTCGAACGGTGATACGCCCCCACAATAAGAAGGCCGCAGAACTCTCCATGCGCCCCCGCGGCCGGCTGCATCGTGAACTCGTCCATTCCGGTGATCTCGGAGAGATACCGTTCCGTCTCGTACAATACGTGTAAGGCACCCTGCACATCATCCGCTTTCTGATAGGGGTGGACGAGCGAAAACGGGGACAGCGAAGCGATCTGGTCCAGCGCCTTGGGGTTGTACTTCATGGTGCAAGAGCCCAGCGGATAAAAATGCGTGTCCACGCAGAAGTTTTTCTGTGAAAGACGGGTGAAATGGCGCACCACATCCAACTCGGAGACGGTTGGCAGGTTCGGTTCCTGGCGACGGCGGTAAACCTCCGGGATGGCCCGCATTATCATCGCTTCTGAAGAGGCGGGCTCCGGCAGCCAGTCCGCTTCATTGCGCGAGTGCTTTTCAAAAATAAGGTCACTCATGCTTCTTCCACGCCTTTCACAAGTCTCTCCAGATCCGCATCTGTCCGGTTTTCAGTGACAGCGACAAGGTAGGCAGACTTAAGCTTGGGATAAAAACGATCAAGCGCCAGAGGTCCGAGAATCTTGTTCTTGCGCAGGCTCGCGGCAAGCTTCTTCGGATCCTTTTCAATCACAAGGCCAAACTCATTGAAAAAATGCTTGTCCGAAAGCGCCCGGACCCCTTTTACTTTCAGGAGGCGTTCACGCGTGCGATGCGCATTATCGATATTGAGGAGCGCAAGCTTTCTGAGCCCCTTCGAACCGAGCAAGCTCATATAGATGGCGCCCTTCAGCGCGCAAAGAGAGTGATTCGTGCAGATATTGGAAGTGGCCTTCTCTCGGCGGATTTGCTGCTCACGGGCTTGAAGCGTTAAAACGAAAGCCCGGCGGTTCTGCTTGTCCACCGTCATGCCCGCGATCCTTCCCGGGATCTTCCGCAGAAGGTCGGACTTGACCGTGAAAAAACCGAAATGAGGTCCGCCAAACGACGCGGGGTTTCCGAGGGGCTGACCCTCTCCCACCGCGATATCCGCTCCGTATTCCCCGGGAGTCTCGAGAACACCGAGCGAAACAGGGTTCACGCAAGAAATGACGAGCGCTCCCGCATTTTTGGCCATCTCCGTGATCTTGCGGGCTTCTTCCAGGACTCCAAAAAAATTGGGCTGTTGCAAGACCACCGCGGCAACGTCGGGCCCAAGATTTTTGCGCATGACGTCGAGATCAGTGGTCAAGTCCTTCATAGGCACCTGGATGAACTCGCAATCAATAGAAGAGACGTACGTGCGTACCACCTCACGATATTCGGGGTGAAGGCTCTCGGGAATAAGGATCTTTTTCCGGGATCCGTCCATTCTGAGCGCCAAGAGCACCGCCTCTGCAAGGCTGGACGCACCGTCGTACATGGATGCGTTCGAGAAATCCATCCCGGTCAGCTCGCATATCATGGTCTGATATTCATAGATAAATTGCAGCGTGCCTTGGCTGGCCTCCCCTTGGTAAGGGGTGTAGGAGGTGATGAACTCGCCGCGATGCGCGAGCGACGCAACCGCCGTGGGAATAAAGTGATCGTAGCAGCCGGCGCCAAGATAGCAGGCAAAATCATGAAAATGGTGGTTCGCCTTCCCCGTCTCGACTACCTCGCGAAAAAGCTCGAGCTCCGACAAGCCTTTCGGAAGCTGCCATTTAAAATTACGGAGACGCGAAGGGACCTTTTCCAGAAGCGCGTCAAACGAGGGCACACCGATGGCCTTGAGCATGGCTTTCCGGTCTTCGGCTGTGTTGGAGACGTATTGCATTAATGGGCCTTCGAGGCTGTTTCCTTATACTGCGTCTCGGTCAAAAGCTTCTCAAACTGAGACGGGTCGGAACATTCCAACTCGTATAACCACCCCTCTTCAAAAGGCGACTGATTTAAAAGCTCGGGCCTGATCGTCAGCTTGTCATTGGCCTTAAGAACGGTTCCGGCCATCGGCGCGTAAATATCAAATGCGGCCTTGACGGACTCAACCACCATGACACTGTCCTTGGCGTTCACTTTTTTTCCGGCTTTCGGAAGTTCGACAAAGACCACGTCGGAGATTTCTTTTTGCGCGTGGTCCGTGATACCCACTCGTGCCGTCTTGCCGCTCAAACTGACCCACTCATGAGATTCTGTATAACGCAATTTTGAAGTGTCCATGATTATCCTTTTCGATGTCTCAGCGCAACGAACGGACGCGACACGACTTCCGCCTCCGCCACGCGCCCGTGAATTTCAATGCCCAATTTTGTGCCGGCTGTTTCGCAGCCGCTTGCCACGAACGCCATGCCGATCCCACTGCCGACCGTCGGTGCAAACGACCCGCTCGTTACGTGCCCTACTTTTTTTCCGGCTTTCAGCACGGCGTACCCATCGCGCGGAATCGAGCGGTCTGTCATTTTAAATCCAACAAGATGTTTTTGAATACCTTTTTCTTTCTGCTCAAGAAGCTTCACGCGGCCGATAAAGTCCCCTTTTGTGAAAGAGACCGCGAAACGGAGGCCCGCCTCGACCGGCGTGGTCTCTTCGTCCAGCTCATGGCCATAAAGTGGGTTTCCCGCTTCCAAGCGCAGGGTGTTCCGCGCGCCGAGGCCTGCAGGAAGAGCGCCGAGCAGCTTCCCTTCCTTTGTGAGCTTGTCCCAAATGGCGCCGATGTTCTGGTTAAGCGTAAAGATCTCGAAGCCGTCTTCACCCGTATAACCAGAACGCGAGAGCCACACGCGATTGCCGTTTATGGTATCAGCTCGAAACGAATAATAACGCATGTCCTTCAATTTAAGTCCGAACAATCTTTCCAGGACGGTTTCCGATTTAGGACCCTGGATAGCGATGCAAGCCATGTCATCGCTGTGATTCGCAATGCTTACGCCCGCAGTAACATATTTTTTGAACTCGCTAAAATCACGCTCGATATTGGCGGCATTCACGATGACGTGATAGTCGTCCTTTTCACCGACATAGACGAGCACATCGTCGAGCGCGTTCCCCTTCTCGTCGCAAAGGATCCCGTACACAATGCCCGAGCCCTTCTGTCCCTTGGCGATGTCGCAAGTCAGGCGTTTCTGAAGAAAGTTGAAGGCTTCCGGGCCGCTGACCTCGATTTCACCCAAGTGTGAGACATCAAAAAAACTGCAGGAAGAACGCGTCCACTGGTGCTCGACGAGAATGGACGTGTAGTAGACAGGAAGTCCCCAGCCGCTAAAATCGACGATCTTTCCTCCAAGGGAAACGTGGCGGTCGTAGAGCGGAGTTTTTTTCATCCGAGCTAATTTATCATACCAGTTTGCTTAAATCTATATGCTTCAGGAACGCTTTTCCGAGACAGCTTACGGCGCAATCCATCTTCATAAACGGAAAGACTCCAAGCGAACGCGTACGGCCTATTTCAGCCACCACGCCGGAGTTTGTTTTTTCCGGAACGCTCATCGGCCCGCCTGAGAGGCGGTTAAAAACGACCCCAAGCAGTCTGATTTTACGATGACGAAGTGCTTCCAGAGAAAGGAGCGAGTGATTGATTGCACCCAGTCCGGAACGCGAAACGAGAATAGTCTCAGCCTTCAGCATCGGGATAAGATCCACCACAAAAAATCCTGATCCTGAGCCTGTAGAAGGATTCGTGACCGGAACCAACAATCCTCCGCAACCTTCAACCACCAAATAATCATATTTTTTTTTCTTTAATTTCTGGAAAGCGGCCGATATTTTCCGGATATCTATTTTTTTTTTCTCCAGTGTGGCCGCCACGTTCGGTGACAAAGGGTTTTTGAAATAGACCGGCATGACCATGTCCAGGGAATCCCTGGAACCTGCGCACGCTTTGAGAAAATTAGCATCGTCCGGGCTCCCGCAAGCCACCGGCTTCATGACCCCGACCTTGAACCCCTTGAGCTTGAG
>JANNFA010000108.1:0-8169 GCA_031379345.1 Candidatus Omnitrophota bacterium
AAAGAGAAGCGCAGGAATGGTGGCCGAAAGTGCAATGGACAGTGTTTCTAATTATGCGGCGGCTCCGGCAAGTGTGGCGGCAGAGATGCCTCAAGCCGCGGTATCCCAGGAGATGGGTTCTGTGACCTTTGACATCACCAAGCCGGCGACCATCCAAAGCGACAACCAGCCCCACCGGTTTCCAGTCAAGACAGAAAAATTTGCTCTTGTCTTGGATTTTGAAACGACACCCAAACTCTCGCCCTATGTTTTTATCCATTCAAAAGTGACCAATGATCGGGATTATACTCTGCCGGCCGGAGAGGTCAGTATTTTTGTGGACGACAACTATGTGGCAAAATCCTCGATCGTCACCATCGGGCAAGGCGAGGAATTCGACATGTACCTGGGCATCGACGAGAGTATCAAGGTCAAGCGTACCGAGCTGGTCGATAAGCGGAAAAAGACCATGATGGGCCTTAAGACCCGTAAAGACTACGCCTATCAGTTTGAGCTGGAGAACTTCAAAAATGAAACCATCGCCATTACCCTGATCGACCAGATCCCGGTGTCCGACAACTCGGATATCAAAGCCGGCCTCATAGCCGCCTCCCAAGAGCCTGTTGAGAACAAAAAAAGGCCCAAGGAACTTGGCGTCCTGGAATGGAAGTTTGAGATAAAACCGAGGGAAAAGAAAAATTTCGACTACCAGTTCTATATCGAATACCCAGCCGACAAACAAGTCTCGGGTCTCTGAATGCGGCGGGCTTGGAATGTAGTATAATACTGGAGTTTCGGACAAGGCTAAGAGCCTTAATTGTTTAGGAAGTAACCGTGGTTTAATAAGGAGATAAATATGCTGAAAGATTTCAAAGATTTCATCATGAAGGGGAATGTGCTGGACATGGCGGTCGGTGTGATCATCGGCGCGGCTTTTGGCAAGATTGTTTCCTCGCTTGTCAGTGATGTGCTCATGCCTCCGATAGGCCTGCTCATGGGTGGAGTGGATTTTTCCGGACTCTTTCTGAATTTAAGCTCGACACCCTTTGCTACTCTAAAGGAAGCGCAAGCCGCCGCCGCTCCGACGATCAATTACGGCGTATTCTTAAATAACATTATCAATTTCTTAATTGTCGCGGCTGTGATTTTCCTCCTGGTTCGTCAAGTCGCTAAGCTTACTCCAAAGCCGGTGGAAGCTCCCAAAGCTGCGATGACCAAACAGTGCCGTTTTTGCCTTTCGGACGTCGCGATCAAGGCGACACGCTGTGCCCATTGCACTTCAGAGAATATTTAAGCCCAAAGTCCAAGAAAAGAAGGGTTTTATGTCACGGAAGATAGCGATAGGGATGCTTATTATCGGCTGCTGGACCGCCTCCACGGCCCATGCAGTCGATTGGCAATCGGCGCTGGGATCTCTGGGCGTCAATAAGCAAACCACGCTCGGAAGCACGAAGATAGGGCAGGGTCTTAAAGAGGCTCTGCGTGTGGGAATCGATAAAACCGTCCAGCTCGCCGGGAAACAGGACGGCTATTTCGCGAATCAGGCGATCAAGATCCTCATGCCCGAGAAGCTTCGGCCCGTCGAGGGGATGCTGCGAAAGGTCGGATTCGGACCCAAAATGGACGAATTCATACTCAGCATGAACCGTGCCGCGGAAAGCGCCGCACCTTATGCGAGAGATATCTTCATCGACGCGATCGCCGGGATGAGCATCGAGGATGCCGAGGCCTTGATGAAAGGCGGGGACACCGCTGCCACGGCCTATTTTCAGAAAAAAACATCCGCCCAATTGGCCCAGGCGTACAAGCCCGTTGTCGCTAAGACCATGTCCCAATATGGAGTCGCCAACCAATATCAAGCGCTCATGGGAAAATATCAGTCCATCCCATTCGCCAGCAAGTTTCCGGCTCCCAGCATCGAAGATTATACGGTGCAGAGATCACTCGACGGTCTTTTCCTGACGCTCGGAGAGCAGGAAAAACAGATCCGTCAAAATCCGGCGGCAAGGTCGACCGAACTTTTACGCCAGGTTTTCGCAAAAAAGGGCTGACGGGGATCGATACAAAGATGGAAAGTGGCCTAGGGTTGCTCCGCCATCCGGTGGAGTAAAGCGCAGTGCTGATGACATGTCCGCTCTGCGGGATGGAGGCGAACCAGACCGTAGAAGCTCCTCGGCAACTGCATCAATGTGGGCACTGTAAACTCGTCTTCGCGCCGTCCTCACCCAGACTCTCTCAAAAGGAATTGCGCGAGCGCTATCTTCTGCATGAGAACTCTATTGAGAACAAGGGCTATTGCGACTTCCTCTACCAAGTCATACGGCTGGCCAAGCCATATTTGACGCCGGGCTCCAAGGGACTTGATTTTGGCTGTGGCCCAGGCCCCACACTGTCGAAGTTGGTCCGGGTGGAAGGTTTTGAAGTGACCGACTATGACCCCATTTTTTTTGACAGCCCATTATCCCCACCCTATGATTTTATTTTTTCAACGGAATGTTTCGAGCATTTTGAGGAACCCAGGAAAGACATTTCCCGGGTCGTTTCGCTTCTCCGTGAGGGCGGCGCCTTGGCCCTGATGACCGAATTATGGAGCGATTCTAATGATTTTAAAAAATGGCCTTATGCCGCAGATCCGACTCATGTTTCGTTTTATTCAAAAGAAACGCTGGAATACATTTGCGGATCTTTTGGGCTACGGCAGGTTGAGGGAGACGGGAAGAGAGTCTTTGTCTTTAAAAAAAATATCTAATGCCTGGCTGGGTGTTACTATAGGAATCCTATGAAGATAGCCGTCGTTGAGGGCGTCCGGACACCATTCATCAAGGCCTGGACGCTTTTTGATGCCCTACCCGCCCAAAAGTTGGGCGCCCTCTGTTTGACCGAACTTCTTCAGCGGGCTTCTTTGGACCCCGAGAAAGTCGATGAAGTCATCCTGGGCTGCGTCGGAAATCCTCTGGACGCGGCGAATGTCGCGCGTGTTGTCAGTCTTCAGGCAGGTATCCCCAGGTCTAAACGCGCCTATACGGTCAGCCGCAACTGTGCATCGGGCCTCGAAGCCGTCTGCGGCGCGGCAGAGAAGATCGCCACAGGGCAAGACTCGGTCGTCATCGCCGGAGGCGTCGAATCCATGTCGAATGCGCCGCTTGTCTTTTCCAAAGAATCCGCGGGTCTTTTCATGCAGTTGGGGCGCGCCAAAACCTTTCCCGAAAAACTGGGCGTGATGGCCCGTTTTAGGCCGAAGCACTTTGCTCCCAAAGCCGCTGTTCAAATGGGACTTACCGATCCGGTTTGTGGCCTCAACATGGGCCAAACGGCCGAAGTGTTGGCGCGGAAATTTGGCATCTCGCGGGCGCGACAGGATACTTTCTCTTTGGAAAGTCACCGGCGCGTCATTGCCGCCCGGCCAAAACTGCACGAAGAGACGATGAAGGTTTTTTTACCTCCTAAATTTGACCAGACGGTGTGGGATGACAATGGCGTGCGTGAGAATCTGACGATGGAGCAGTTGGTGAAGCTTAAGACGATCTTCGACCGCCGCAGCGGCACCGTGACCGCCGGCAATTCTTCCCAGCTCACCGATGGCGCTTGCGCGCTTTTGGTCATGGATGCCGAGAAGGCCGCCGCTGAGGGGCGCAAAACCCTTGGAACCATCCTTGCTTACGACACGATTGGTCTGGAACCCAGCGAAATGGGTCTGGGCCCCGCGCTTGTCATCGAGCGGCTTCTGCGTAAGACCGGGCTTTCACTGAAAGACATTGGTCTTTTTGAGATAAACGAAGCGTTTGCCGCGCAGGTGCTTTCTTGCACGACCGCGCTTTCTTCCAAGAAATTTGCCTCAGAAAATTTCCCGGGAGGTCAGCCTGTGGGCGAGATCGACCCTGCACTTCTCAATGTGAACGGAGGGGCTATCGCCCTCGGCCATCCTGTGGGCGTGAGCGGTGCGCGTCTCCTCCTGACCTGCCTTAAAGAAATGAAGCGGCGCAATGTACAGCTAGGTCTGGTCTCGCTTTGCGTGGGCGGGGGTCAGGGCACGGCGATGATTTTGGAACAGGGAGCCGCATGAACGAAGCCTGGTCCATTTCAGTCTCCGAGGGTATCGGAAACCTCATTTTTGACCAGCCCGCTTCCGAAGTTAACGTTCTGACCGGCGACAATATGAAGGCGCTCGATACGCAATTGGACGCGCTCGCATTGCGACAAGATCTGAAAGCGCTCCTCATCTCCAGCCCCAAAAACCGCATTTTTATCGCGGGGGCCGATATCCGCGAAATTGAATCCATCCACGCGCGCGAAGACGCCATTTCCAAGGCAGACATGGGGAAGGCTGTTTTTAAAAAACTGGAGGATCTGCCGTTTCCCACCATATGCGTTATCAACGGGGCCTGTCTGGGCGGAGGCTATGAGTTGGCGCTATCCTGTCGTTGGCGGGTCGCATCGTTCTCTCCCGCGGTGAAGATCGGCCTTCCCGAAGTGAACCTTGGTATCCTGCCCGGTTTCGGGGGCAGTATCCGTCTTCCGAGATTGCTGGGATTATTAAAAGCCTTGCCGCTGATCCTGACCGGCCGCATCTGTTCGGCCGAAGAAGCGCTTAAGAACGGCATGGTCGACGCCTTGTTTCCGGATCCCACCTTGGCGCAGGAGGCATTTATATTCGCGAAAAAGGTGGCGGACGGCAGTTTGAAACGCGAGCGGCCCAAAAAGAGCTGGATGACACGTCTCTTGGAAGACACACTGCCCGGGCGGAGTGTGGTTTTTGGACGCGCAAAAAAAGACGTGCTCGAGAAAACCAAAGGCCATTATCCTGCCCCTCGGTGGATCCTGAAACTCCTCTCCAAGACCTACGGGCGCCGAGGGAAGGGCGTCTGGCGCGCGGAAAGCGAACATTTTGCCGAGTTGGGCGTGACAGATATTTCGAAGAATCTTATCAGAGTATTTTTCCTCACCGAAAAATTCAAAAAAATGCGGCTTACCCGCGCCGCTGTCGCCTCTGACCGTGTTCATAAATGCGGCATCGTGGGCGCGGGCGTCATGGGCGGCGGCATCGCCCAGCTTGTGAGCTTCCGTGATATTCCCGTACGTATGAAAGACCTGAACGAGCAAGCGATCTCAGGGGCATTGAAAGAGGCGATGGGGATCTATCAGAAAGCCGTTGCCCGTCGCAAATTAAAAAGGCATGAGCTGGAAAATAAGATGGGCCTCATCTCTGCAGGCCTGACCAACGATGGCCTGGCAAACTGCGACATCATCCTCGAGGCGGTGGTGGAGGATCTTGCCATAAAGCAGAAAGTGTTTGCCGAGCTTTCAAATCTGACCGGAGCGGGCACGATCCTTGCTTCGAATACTTCTTCCTTGCCGGTCACGCGTATGGCCGAAGCCTGCCGCTATCCGGAACGTGTCGTGGGCCTGCATTTTTTCAACCCGGTGAGCCGTATGCCCTTGGTCGAGGTAATCCGCGGTGCGCAGAGCTCGGATGAGGCGATTGAGCGCACGGTGCTTTTTGCTCGGCGCCTCGGAAAGACCGCTATCCTTGTGGAGGACCGGCCCGGATTTTTGGTCAACCGACTCCTGCTCCCCTATATGAATGAGGCGGCGTTTCTGTTGCGTGAAGGTTTTTCGCCCGAAACCATCGATGCGCTCTGCGAGAATTTCGGCATGCCTATGGGTCCGATCGAGCTTGTGGACCAGGTTGGCATCGATGTCGGCTACAAGGTCGCGCATGTGCTGGAGGAGGCGTTCGGGGAGCGTATGAAGGTGGCTCCTATCCTGGTCGAGGCGAAGGAAAAGGGCCTACTCGGCAAAAAATCCAAAAAGGGATTTTATCTCTATGAGGGGCGTAAAAGAACCGTTAACCCTGCTCTCGCATTAGACCGGGGTTCCGCACGCGTGAGCACAGAGGACGCCCTGAAACGCATGCTATGGGTCATGGTGAACGAAGCGGCACGTTGTTTAGAAGAGAAAGTCGTCGACAGTGCCGCGACCGTCGATGTGGGGATGATCCTGGGGACTGGCTTTCCGCCATTTCGCGGCGGGCTTCTGCGCTATGCAGATTCAGAAGGAGCCGCAGCTATCGTGAAGGACTTGGAGCGATTCCAAAAAGACAGTCAGGCCGCGCGTTTCGAGCCCTCTGCATTTCTCCGCAATCTAGCCTCCTCCAACGGCCGTTTTCACGGCTGAGAAGACAGGCCATTAGGAAGATCTGGCTTTAGAACTCGGTCATCGGTTCGCGAAGGTCGTCGGGGTTTTCAAGCGATTCTACTTCTTCGAGAGTGTCCAGCACCTGAGGGCCGTCTTCGGCGGTTGAAAGTAAAATATTCTTTTCCTTGCAAGGATCGACAGTGACAACCAGCTTTAGAACCTCGACCTCTACGTCGACTGGGTTTGCTGATCCGCAGATTTCCTTGATCGTGATGACCGCCGCTTTTAAGTCGTATGTGATCTCAAGTTTGTTTCCATTGCCTGCGTCAATAGTCGTCACTCGATCGCCTGGAACCGCGAAGGTACCATTGTCCGTTTTGACGGCCAGGCTTTCTGAGTTGACCAGCATCGAGATATGGTCATTTTTAGCAAGGGCAGAGGGTATACTAACGATAAAACATTGAATAAGTACTAAAAATCCGACCCTAAGATTTCTTATCTTCATTGTTTTCAATGCCTTATGTTTAGTTAATGTGCCTGTTTGATACTACAAATCTACATGACGCGGAGGCCGAAATCAAGGGTACGGCTGATTTTAAGTTGTCCATGCGCGATGAAATACAGGGGTCGTGATCGTTGGGGCATCGCATCATTATTCCGTAGAATCGTAAATTCGACATCTTTCGGCTCAATAGATTATGATTGGTCAGCGACAATCAATTTGAAGACAGGATCCATTCGCATGCAAAAAGCAAAAATTGCCGCTTGTTTCGCGGGAACCTTTTTATCACTAGCGCTGGCTCTTTGCGTGTTTGGCAGCGACCTTGTTTCCTGCGCGGTCCGGTTTGGCCTGGAGAGGTCGCTGCCCCAGTATCAGATCTCGTATAAATCCGTACGAATTCGCCGAGATTCACTGTTTATCTACGGCGCCCAAGCCAAAAATAGAAACACACGTTTCGACGCCGCTGAGATCCGCATCTCTTTCAGGCTGACCGATTTGATCCATGGAAAATTTTCAAAGATCGATGTCAGCGGGCTGAATGCAGAAACTCATGGCCTTATCGTAAAAAATCTAAATGTGAGTTTTGAGGAGATGAAGGGCGGTCAATTGACCGTCGAGGCCATCAGTTATCAAAAACTGGTTGTTTCTGATATCCAAAGCCCTATTCGCTTGGAAGGAAACATCCTTAAAGTCGAGCCGATCCACGGGGTCGCTCTCGATGGGACCTTAGAGGGAAAATTCCATATGTGGTTGGATGGCGATAAAGTCTATGAATTGAACCTGATCCTGCAGCAACTGAGTTTGCCCGCGCTGATCTCAGATCTGAAATTTGAGGATAAAATGAGCCTGACAGGACGCTTTTTAGGGAATATATCGGTCCGCGGGAACCGTCTTGGCGTCGAGTACATCGACGGGGCTCTGACCGGGTCAGACAAGGGCGGAGACCTCGTGATCTTGGATGAGACTTTTCTCGGTGATATTGCCGCTCGGATGAACCAACCGCTGGAGTTAGTCAAAGCGGGCCTAAAAGAGTATCATTATGACTCGGGGCAGGCACGCCTTCTTAAAAATGGGCGCGATCTGGGGTTGGATCTATCAATGGACGGTCCAAAAGGGAAGCGTCAGTTAAGCACTGTATTTCATGACGCATTATAATTTTTTAAACATAGGAGAAAAAATGAGAATGTTTTATTCATTATTAATAGGTACCTTTGTATTGATAGGTTGTGCGCACGTGCAGGTCGATGCCCCGAAGGACCCGATCAAGATGGACATCACCATGCGTCTGGATGTCTACCAGCATGTGGTCAAAGACATCGATGATATTGAGAACCTGGTCAGCGGCGAAAAATCCAGCGCAGCCAAAAAACTGAGCGACCTCATCATTCCTCCGGCCCACGCGGAGGACATGAATCCCGCTGTCCGTGAAGCGGCCCTAAGACGCAAAGACAGGCTCGCGCAGGTCAGTTCCCTGGAAGCAAGCGGAGTCCTCGGCGAGGATAGATCGGCGCTTCTTGCATTAAGAGGCTCCGCGTCCGAAGCGGGCTCCTTGA
>JANNFA010000150.1:0-1578 GCA_031379345.1 Candidatus Omnitrophota bacterium
GTTTTGAAACAGGCGGAGGCCGAAGGTCTTCACAGGATATTCAAGGATGCGGGAGCCGATTGGAGACAGTCGGGTTGCAGCATGTGTCTGGCGATGAATCCGGATTATCTCCAGCCCGGAGAGCGATGTGCTTCCACGTCAAATCGAAATTTTGAAGGCCGGCAGGGCAAGGGCGGGCGGACACACTTGGTCAGTCCCGAAATGGCGGCTGCGGCCGCGATCGAAGGTCATTTTGTGGATATACGCACATGGCGCTAAAACCTTTTAAATCTCATCGCGGGCTTGTGGCTCCGCTCGACCGCGCGAACGTCGACACGGATGCTATCATCCCGAAGCAATTTTTGAAATCCATCGCGCGCACCGGTTTTGGTCCCCAGCTTTTTTTTGATTGGCGTTATCTTGCCGACGGAAAGCCGAACCCCGATTTTGTCCTGAATAATCCGCGCTACAAAGGTGCCTCTATCCTGGTTGCGCGTAATAACTTTGGCTGCGGTTCCAGCCGTGAGCATGCGGTGTGGGCTATTCTGCAGGACGGATGGCAGGTCGTGGTCGCGCCGCGTCGTGAGGCAATCCCGGGCTTTGCGGACATCTTCCGCAATAATAGTTTCAAGAACGGGCTTTTGACCATCGAGCTTTCCGAGGCGGAGGTGGACAAGATATTTGAGATGACCGAGCGTTTTCCGGGCTTGGAAGCCACCGCGGACGTCGATGAACAGAGGCTTGTGTTTCATTTGCCAGAGGAAGTCGCTTTTCATTTTGACCTCGACCCCGCCATCAAAGAACGTCTCGTTCACGGATTGGATGACATTGGCATCACACTGAAGAGCAGCTCCGCAATCGATGTCTACGAAGCCAAAAACCACGCGCAAATGAAATGGTAAAGATCACGGCTTCTTATCTCGGTGATCTACATTGTCGCCTGACGCATGGGCCTTCCGGAGCCGTGATAGAGACCGACGCTCCGAAGGATAATATGGGCAAGGGAGAAGCATTTTCCCCGACCGACCTTGCGGCCGCCTCGCTCCTTTCTTGTATCCTGACGACGATGGCCATCTATGCGAAGCGCCACGGAAAAGTGTTGGTCGGCCAGAGCGGAGAAGTGGAAAAAGAAATGTCCACGGAAGCGCCTCGGCGTATTTCCAGGCTTACTGTCAGGGTCAGTATGCCAAAGGACTTGTCTGCCGAGGATCGCCTGGCCTACGAGCGCGTCGGCGGGTCTTGCCCGGTCCATAAAAGCCTCGGGCCCGGGACACAAGTTCTTATGAATTACATATATCCGGATTAATCACAACAAAGGAGATGTTCGCATGGTTCGCAAAATATTCAGTCTTATTGTTTTAATTCTTTTCTTGGTACCAGTGCTTGCTTTTGCTGACATCATCCAAGGACGTGTGGCAAAGACGGGGGTGGCGAGTTTTGACCTGACGGTGTTCGACGCGCAGGGGAGACCGTATCCCAATGGCCTGCATCTTTTGACCGATTCCAAAACAAAATTCACCGGAGTCGTTTGCAGTTGGAATATGCGTATTAAGGACGCGGTGCAGAAAAATTTTAGCCGCCAGAAGGATGGGCGCTGGC
>JANNFA010000183.1:0-1863 GCA_031379345.1 Candidatus Omnitrophota bacterium
GATCGCGCTTTATATTTCCAACCAATCGCTAAATATCTATAGCATGATCGGGTTCATACTGCTGTCGGGCATCGTCAAGAAAAACTCTATAATGCTGGTCGAGTTTACGAACGAACTGCGCCGAGAGGGAAAAACCGTTTATGAGGCGTTGACCACCGCTTGTCCTGTCCGACTGAGGCCCATTTTAATGACATCCATTTCAACGATCGCGGCTGCGATCCCACCGGCTCTTGCATTGGGGCCGGGCGCAGAAACACGTATGCCGATGGCTGTGGCCGTGATCGGAGGGGTAATTTTTTCCACCGTTTTGACTCTATTTGTCGTGCCGTGCGCTTATACGCTGTTGTCGAAATTTGAAAAGACGCGGTATAATACGCAGAAATGACAATCTGCTGCCTGGATCTAGAAGGTGTTCTCGTTCCGGAAATATGGATCGCCGTGTCCAAAAAGACCGGGATCAAAGACCTGCGTTTTACCACTCGCGATATCCCCGACTATGATGTCCTTATGCAGCGCCGCATCAAGATTTTGAAGAAAGAGGGGATACGCCTAAAAGATATTCAAAACGTCATCGCCAAAATAAAACCTCTTTCCGGCGCCAAGGCGTTTCTCGATAGACTCCGTTCCGAGCACCAGGTGATTATCCTTTCAGATACATTCGAAGAATTTGCCAAACCGCTCATGAAACAGCTTGGCATGCCAACAATTTTTTGTAATTATCTCAAGGTGGATCGTAAAGGATTTATCAGCGGCTATGTGCTGCGCCAAAAAAATGGGAAGCAGAATGCCGTTGAAAGCCTTAAAAGAATCGGTTTCGAGGTGCGTGCCGCAGGGGATTCCTACAATGACATCACTATGTTGAAGGCCGCCGACAAGGGAGCTCTTTTTAACCCTCCCGCCAATATTCGGCGTGAATTTCCCAAGTTCAAAGTAACAACGAACTATTCCCAGCTTCTGAGCGCCCTTATTTAATGCAAAAAAAAGTACGCATCCTTTCTTGGAACGTGAACGGTCTTCGGGCCGTCTCGAAAAAGGGATTTCTTCCCTGGCTTCAGAAGGATTCTCCGGACATCCTCTGCCTGCAGGAGATCAAAGCGATGCAGGCACAGCTGCCGCCGGAAATTCTTCACGCCCCGGGCTACAACCTTTCCATCAATTCTGCGGAGCGTCCCGGATACAGCGGTGTGGCCACCTTCAGCAAAGAAAAGCCCCTCAGCGTGAAAACGTCGCATGGTCTCAAACATTTTGACGCGGAGGGACGCGTGCTCGAAAGCGAGTATCCCGATTTTACTCTCTTCAACATCTACTTTCCCAACGGCAAGATGAATGAAGAGCGCTTGAAGTACAAGATGGATTTCTATGAACACTACCTCGAGTACTTCATGAAACTACGAAAGAAGGGAAAAAGGCTCGTGATCTGCGGCGATGTGAACACGGCGCACCGCGAGATCGACCTTGCGCGCCCCAAAGAGAACTCCAAGGTCTCCGGATTTCTTCCCATGGAACGGGAATGGATGGATAAACTTATTTCAAAGGGATTTGTGGATACGTTTCGCGTTTTTGATCAAGAGCCTGCGAAGTATACGTGGTGGGACGTCATCAGCGGAGCCCGCGCACGGAATGTCGGCTGGCGCATCGATTATTTTTTTATCTCGGAGGACTTGAGGTCGAATCTCAGGGAGGCTTTTATCCTTCCTGAAGTGATGGGCTCCGATCATTGTCCGGTAGGGATCATGCTGAAATTCGTAACATGAACGTAACAATTCCGAAAATGAACCGTTATGCGCAGCCCGTATACTCCCTCATACCTGTTGACAGAGGGATAGTCGAAGCGTATTTTATTCAAATCCGCAACTTTCAAAC
>JANNFA010000171.1:0-2180 GCA_031379345.1 Candidatus Omnitrophota bacterium
AGGCGGGAGCGGGTCGTCTTGATCATCTCGGTGTGGGCCGCCCGCGCGTCGCAGAAGGAAGGTCGGGTCAACTTCTCGACGTATCAGGGCACCGGCACCTCATTCGCGACGGCATGTGTTGCCGGTCTCGCTGCGTTGTGGCTTTCCTTTCATGGGAGGGCGGCAACTTTGAAGATGCTATTTTGCTGTCTGAGCGGGTTGTGCATGACGACGTCTATACTTCGATCCATATCGAGGAGTTTGAGATCGAGTCGCGCGACACGCGTTTGGGTAAAGAAGAAATCACACGCGACATTCCTAACGTCGGTGAAGAGGCTTTAAAAGAC
The DNA here is from genome assembly GCA_031379345.1 of Candidatus Omnitrophota bacterium. GTDB lineage: Bacteria > Omnitrophota > Gorgyraeia > 2-02-FULL-51-18 > 2-02-FULL-51-18 > JAHFFM01. The sequence goes on from JANNFA010000171.1 coordinate 327, forward strand.
CTTGGCGAGGACGGAATCGTGCGTATCGGAGCCGAGGTTGGCCCGGGCGACATCCTGGTCGGCAAAGTGACGCCTAAGTCCGAGACAGAGCTTTCCCCTGAAGAGAAGCTACTGCGTGCGATTTTCGGTGAAAAAGCCGGGGACGTCCGTGATGCTTCTTTGACCGTTCCGCCAGGCGTCGAAGGAATCATCATTGATACAAAGGTTTTCTCGCGCAAGGGTCAGGAAGCCAAGACGAAAGAGACTCGAGCCAAGATGGCCAAAGAGATCGAGGCGATAAAAGAAATTTATGACACGCAGATCAAGCAGCTTGAACAAGACAGAAGTAACAAGCTGATCTCGCTGCTCGAGGGCAAAAAACTGGCAGCCAGCTTGGTAGATATCGAGTCCGGGGCCACGCTGATTGGCCGCGGAAAGACGATCAAGAAGTCTGACTTGGCCAAGATCGGGCAGGCGGATTTTGAGAACATCAAACTAGAAGACGCGGAAGATACCGAGGAATCGGTGAAGCGCGCGATTCGTCTGATGGACGACCAGATCGACGAGCTCCGCTATGAAGAGGACCGCGAAATTGACAAGGTGAAGCGCGGCGATGAACTTCCTCCGGGAGTGCTCAAGCGCGTGAAGGTGCTTGTGGCGCATAAACGTAAAATATCCGTTGGCGATAAAATGGCCGGACGTCATGGGAACAAGGGGATCGTCGCAAAGATCATGCGTACAGAAGACATGCCCTACCTCGAAGACGGAACGCCGGTGGATATTGTGCTGAATCCGCTGGGTGTGCCTTCGCGTATGAACGTGGGGCAGATCCTTGAAACACATCTGGGTTGGGCCGCGAAGTTACTCGGGCTGAATATCTCGACGCCCGTTTTTGACGGTGCTTCCGAAACAGAGATCAAGCAGCTGATGAAGAAGGCCGGTATTCCTGAGAACGGTAAAGTGGTTCTGCGCGATGGCCGCAGCGGAATACGCTTCGAGCAGCAGGTCACGGTCGGCTATATCTATATGCTGAAGCTGGCGCACTTGGTCGATGACAAGATCCACGCGCGTTCGATCGGGCCCTATTCGCTTGTGACGCAGCAGCCCCTGGGCGGCAAAGCCCAGTTCGGGGGTCAGCGTTTCGGTGAAATGGAAGTGTGGGCGCTTGAAGCATACGGCGCAGCTTACACACTGCAGGAACTTTTGACCGTCAAGTCGGATGACGTACAGGGCCGCACGAAAATGTACGAATCCATCGTGAAAGGCGAGAATTCGCTTCACGCCAGCACGCCGGAATCGTTCAACGTGCTCGTCAAGGAACTACAATCCCTGGCGCTTGACGTCCGCACCGAGAGAAAAACGGAAGCCGAGAAAGAGGTGGAAAATGAACAATAATTCGAACCAGAATACCGAAGAGTTCATTGCACCGAATTTCGATTACATATCGATTCGTATCGCGTCGCCCGAAGTCATCCGTTCGTGGTCCAAGGGCCAGGTCAAGAAGCCGGAGACCATCAACTACCGTACGTTCAAGCCTGAGAAGGACGGTCTTTTCTGCGAAAAGATATTCGGGCCTACGCGTGATTGGGAATGCAACTGCGGCAAGTACAAGAGGATCAAGCACAAGGGCATTGTTTGCGACCGTTGCGGCGTAGAGGTCACGTTGTCGAAGGTTCGTCGTGAGCGCATGGGGCATATCGATTTAGCCACACCCGTCACTCATATCTGGTTTTACAAAGCGGTTCCGTCCCGCCTGGGCGCTCTGCTTGAACTGAACCTCCGCGAGCTCGAGAGAGTCATTTATTACGAAGAGTATGTCGTTATCGAGTAATGATTTTTTAACTGCGTACCTATCATTAGAATTGTCTAGTCTTG
>JANNFA010000206.1:0-6103 GCA_031379345.1 Candidatus Omnitrophota bacterium
ATCCCATTCACGGAATCATCTTTATAAAGACCTTCCAGCTCAGAGACGAGCTTGACCTGGTCAGCCGAGAAGCGTTTGTCGATGTGGTGGACGCCGAACTTTGCAAAGATTCTTCCCAGATGCTTGGAGAAAACCTCCGTCGCCGGAGAAACGCCGACCTGGACGGTGGCGAGTGATAACTTGAGAGGCCCGCCTTGTTTTTTTTGAAGCTCGTCTATCTTGCGGCGGATGAGGCCCTCATGGTATTCGGCACTGGGACGTCCGCTGAGGATCTTTAGAGACTGGATCGCCACGTTCTCATCTTTCTCTGCGCGCTCTTTACGAATGCGGGTGCGTGTATCCCTTTTAGATTAACATCGACATTCAGCCTCGCGCTGTCAAAGGCCGCGCGCAAAAGGAGCAGCGCTTCACGACGGTCGCTTTCAAGCCATGCGCTAGTGCGCCCTTTTTCTTTTTTGGCCAATTGTGCCGCCAAGGCGCAATTTTTACAGATAGACAATGGCGGGTGGGCGCCTTTTTTTAAAGAATTTTGCCAAGAGGCGGGATTTTTCTTTCGTAGCGCGTAGGCTTTTTGAATTTTTTGAAATGCGGCGGCGTCTTTTGCGATGAGGCCGGTCAATCGAATGCGCAGCGCGGCGGCCTTTGCGGCATTTCCTGAGGAATGTTTAAGCCTCTTATCGTTCAAGCGTGCGGTCATTTCGACAAGCGCGGCTCCGGTCGCCCCGACAAGCGCCGCGGCAGCCCCGCCACCCGGCGCGCCCTTACTCGAACCTAACTCAGCGAGAAATCGGACCAAGTTCAAAAAAGCCCCCTCGCCTCTCCGCTGTCGGTAAGGTCCATGTCTTGGAGCATGGGGTTTTCGGGAAGACCCGGCATCAGCATCATTTTTCCGGCCAGAACCACCAAATAACCCGCTCCGGTCCTGGGCTGGATCTCGCGGACCTTTAGTTTCCATCCTGTCGGAGCGCCTTTGATATTCGGGTCATCGGAAAAAGAGTAAGGCGTCTTCGCGACGCAGATGGGAAGATTATCGAGTTTTAGGCGATGGATCATTTCGAGGTCTTCTTTGGCTTTGTCGAGGAAGGTCACTCCCGCGGCGCCGTAAAGTCCTTTGGCCACGGTCTCGATCTTGTCCTCGGTGGGGAGGTCCAAAGAATAAAAAGGCGCGAACTGTGCCGGTTTGTCGGAGATGGATTTCAATACTTTCTCCGCAAGCTCCACGGCTCCCTCGCCGCCCAGCTTTACGCCTTCGGAGATGGCACACTCCACATTTTCCGTCTGGAGATAATCTTTCACGGCTTTCAATTCCTCGGCGGTGTCCTGGGGAAAGCGGTTGATGGCCACGACCACCGGCAGCCCAAACTTCTGGATGTTTTCAATATGCCGCTGCATGTTCGCGAAGCCGTCCCGAAGGACGTCGTACATCTTACGGCTTCCGATATTGGCTCCCGCATGGGATTTGAGCGCCTTGATGGTGACGACCAACACCACCGTGCTGGGTTTCAGGCTTCCTTCGCGGCAGACGATGTCGAACATCTTTTCCAAACCCAAATCTGTGGCGAAACCGGACTCTGTGACCACGTAATTAGCGAGTTTGAGCGCCATCATGTCGGAAATAAGGCTGTTGTTGCCGTGCGAGACGTTGGCAAACGGCCCGGTATGCATGAACACCGGCTGCCCTTCGAGGGTCTGTACGAGATTCGGGCGGAGCGTGTCTTTCAAAAGCAAAGCCATCGCGCCGCTGGCTTTCAGGTCCTTCGCGGTGACCAGATTTCCGCCGCGGTCGAGAGCCACTGATATCTTGCCTAGTTTCTGTTTAAAGTTGTGGATGGAGTCCGAAAGACCGAGCACGGCCATCACTTCGGAGGCGGCCGTGATATCAAAACCCGTTTTGTATTTTCCGAACTTGCTGGCTTTGGACACACCGACGATGACGTCGCGGAGCTGACGGTCGGAAATATCCATCGCGCGGCGCCAGAGGATCTTCTCTGGATCGATGCCCAGCGCATTGCCGAAATGAAGGTGGTTTTCCATGACGGCGGCCAAAAGATTATGCGCGACGCCGATCGCATGAAAGTCGCCGGTAAAATGAAGATTAATATCTTCCATCGGCACGACTTGGGCGTATCCGCCGCCGGTGGCGCCGCCTTTGAAGCCGAAGATAGGCGCGAGAGAGGGTTCGCGCAGACACAGCATGACTTTTTTCTTAAGGACTCCGAGAGCTTGTGTGAGGCTGATGCTGGTGCAGGTCTTTCCGTCGCCCTCTTTGGTGGGCGTCATGCCGGTCACACAGATTAGTTTTCCGCTGGGGCGACCGTGAAGACGCTCGAGGAGTTTGAGAGAGACTTTTGCTTTGTAATTGCCATAGGCCTCGATCTCGTCGGCGTGGATGCCGGCCGAGGTCGCGACCGCGTGGATGGTGTGAGGCTTGGCTCGAAGGGCGATGTCGAGCGTCGAGGACGAGCGGCTCATAGGTCCCCCTTACTTGCCCATTCCGACTCGCTGTGCCTGCTGGAAGATCTTCCCTTCTGTCCGTATCGCCGGAGCGATGACGAGCTCGGTCAACTGGAGTTCACGGATATTCATCGCGCCGACATTGCCCATGCAGGTTTGCAGGGCGCCCATGAGATTCTGGGAACCGTCATCACGGTTCGCGGGACCGTATAAAATCTCTTCCAGTGAGCCGGTCGTGCCCACTTGGATGCGCGTGCCTCGCGGTAAATTCGCATGGGGCGTAGCCATTCCCCAATGATAGCCGCCGCCCGGCGCTTCTTTTGCCCGCGCGAACGCAGAGCCCACCATCACAGCGTCAGAACCGCAGGCGAATGCCTTGCAAATATCCCCGCCCGTGGACATGCCCCCATCCCCGATGATGGGGATGTATTTTCCGGTCTTTTTGTAATAGGCGTCACGCGCCGCGGCTGCATCGCATATTGCGGTGACCTGAGGCACGCCCAGACCCAGTACGCCGCGCGAAGTACAGGCGGCTCCAGGACCGATACCGATGAGCAGCGCGGCCACGCCGGTATGCATGAGCTCAAGCGTGGTCTCATAGGTGACGCAATTGCCGAGAATGACCGGGATCTTCATGGTTTTGCAGAATTTATGGAAATCAACTGTTTTGTACTCACTGGAGATGTGTCGCACGGTGGTCACGGTGGATTGAACCACAAAGATATCGCAGCCGGCATCTTGCGCGATCTTCCCGAACTTTTCAGCTCTCTGCGGGATCGAAGAGACACAGACGATCCCTTTGCGTTTTTTAATTTCTGCAATACGCTTGGCGACGAGTTTTTCTTGGACGGGAGGCTTGTAAAGGTTTTGGATGAGAACGCCGGATTGCTCGGGGGTTGCTTTCGCGATTTTCGAAAGCACTTCCTTGGGATTATCGTAACGCGTCTGGACACCTTCTAGGTTAAGGCAGGCAACGCCCCCGAGTTTGGACATGGCGACCGCAAAATCCACATCGACGACGCCATCCATCGCAGAGGCGATAATGGGAACGCGTATCTTCATCCCACCTATCTTCCACGAGGGGTCTGTTTCGGCAGGGTTGATGGTGACAGAGCCGGGCACCAGAGCAATTTCGTCGAATCCGTAACTGCGACGGGCCTTACGACCCCGACCTAACCACTCCCCCATGACTCTCTCCTTTTGGTCCTAGAAACGAGCTTTTTGTTTCAGTTCACCGTTTTCAATTTTTGGATCCGCAGCGTCGGCCGTTGAATTCATCGCTCCGTGGAACGCTTCGCTTACCGGAGGAATTGGAGAGGTCACTGCACCCAAAACCTCACCCGTGCCCTGAAGGGTGTCGCGCACCGCTTGCCCAATGGGCATGCCGTCCTCTTTTTGCGGTGCAACGCCGGTTTTCGTGACCTTGTTTATTTTTACGTCTCCCTTGGTGTCTGTCAGCTCAAAATCAACCAAGTCCCCTTTTGCGACGCCCTTAAGGCTGGCGGCATCCGCAACGTAGAATTCAGTGGCACCCTCTTGCGCGAACCCTTTGATCGCTCCGTGAGAAATTGTGATCTGGGAATAGACGGGGTCGACCGAGGTCACTTCACCGCTGCCATTGAATTGACGCGTAGAGTCCGCGGCGCGGCCGTACGAAGCGCTCAAAAGAAGGAAAAACAAAGTCGAAATAATCACATTTTTCATAAGCACTCCGCGGTTGTTAACCCGTGATATAACTTGATGATAGGCCGATTATTCTAGCAAAACACGGCGTGGGTTACAAATGCTTCGTCTGCGGACCGGGCTTTATAAAAAGGGGGTAAAAACAAAGCATCGCCAGACCAAAGGATATCACATCCTGCATCAACCATCCGATTCCCAGATGAAGCGCGATACCAAGGACGAAGGCCGCCGGTAAGAACTTGCGATTAAAAAAAAGCACCGGCGCGGAAAGCTCGAACGCCACCACTCCCCATTGGATCACTTTCCAAAATGCGATAGGGAGCTCCTGGACAAGCTGCGCCGACCAGCTATTCATATAATAGATCTGCAGCTGGGTCCATAAAGTGATCGGGCTCGTCAACCAGTCTCCATGGACAGCTTTTGACCAGCCGGCCACGAAATACATCGTCACAAGAAAGATCTGCAAGACGCGCAAGGGCCAGGATGAGGACCGGTCCCATGCAGCGAAAGTCATGATCGTCAAAGAGATGATGAATATTCTGTTGATCGAATAATGCGTCAGAATATCGGCCCATGTCACGTAAGCAACCAAGAACAAAGCTAAGAGAGATGTCCATCGCAGATGAAAACCAAGGGTCCACGCAAGGAGGGAGGCAAAAAAAAGCACTCCAAACCAAGGGACGAGCGCTTCGGGAAGAAGAGGTGCCACCGGCATTCCGGGCAGGAGTGTGCTAGGGACGTGAAATCCTGTCTGCGAGAGCCACTCCCAAGCCAGCGTCCAACCTTGGGTCAAATAGGCAAAGTGCCCCAGCATGACGGTTCCAAGGCAGATACGAAACGTATCAAGCGCGGACGTTCGCATAAGCGACCTCGATGTCATTTTCGGAGTAGGACCCTATGGGCGGCTGGACCCAGCCTCCTTGGCCTGTTTGCAAGCCGACCCGATAATACGCGCGTAGGATGCGGAACGAGACCGGAGGGAGCTGGTCTGGGTGAAGTGTGTGGTGCCGGCGGTAGAACCAATCCGCCAACAACTTGCCAATCACCGCGCAGATGGGCCCGTCCTGTGTCAGGTAGATATCGCTCAAACGCGAAAAGCGTGTTCGGTAGCCCAAGCCTTTGGAGATTGGAAAATATTCGCGCTCGTCCAGGGCGATCCAGGGTCCGTCTTTTTTTGTCTGCATCTGGAGATAAAAAAGAGGGATCTGGATGGCTTGGCGCGGAAAAAGGTTGCCCGTGTCATAGAGGTGGCTGGCCAAACGCGGTGTCCACGGGGGTTTTTGCTTGAAAAAAGCCATGTAAAGCGACGGTGCGATCAAAAAAACGACAAAAAAGACAATAAAAAAAACATCTTTTTTAAAAACCGGCGATCCCTTCAAACGACGGCGTCTGCCTCTACTTCTACAAGCATGTCCGGAGACACAAAGCCCTTCACCTCGACCATTGCCGTGGCCGGCCGGATCTCACCAAAAAATTCCCCGTGCGCCTTGCCGATCAATTCCCAATCAAAGATATTAGTGCAATAGATCCGAGTGCGCACTACGTCCTTAAGCGAGGCGCCCGCTTTCTTAAGCGCGCTTTCAATATTCAGGATCGCTTGTCTAGTTTGCTTGTACACATCGGGCGCGAGCTTTCCGTCCGCGTCGGTGCCTGTGGTGCCCGACACGAATATCTGACTGCCCATCTTTACCGACCTAGAGTAACCGATGAGCGGCTCCCACTTCGAACCACTTGAATAATTTTCCCGTTTCATTCGCCCGCCTTCTTCTTAAAAATCAGCGCATCCAAGGAAAAGGAGCCGGCGCCCCGCAGCATGAACGTGATCATGATCGAAAGATAGACTGCTGCGATCTCCCAAGAGCCGGGATGTTCCATGCTCCCCACGAAAGGGTCGCCTTTTGGGATATGGACCATGAACATTGCGAGGAGCATGGTAACGGCGATACCGGACGCCGCCAACGTTGCG
>JANNFA010000221.1:0-18636 GCA_031379345.1 Candidatus Omnitrophota bacterium
CCCTTTCATCCATGTTAGAAACTTCTCTTTTTTACGCTTTTTCATTGGGCTTAGTGGTGTTCGCGCTGGGTGTGGTTACTGCCCGGTCGGCCGTTTATGGGGTATTGAGCCTAGTGGCCGCCATGTGCTGCCTGGCGGGCCTTTTCATTCTCCTGAAGGCCTTCTTCGTTGCCACAGTGCTGGTGCTGGTATACGCCGGGGCCATCCTTGTTCTCTTCCTGTTTGTTGTCATGCTAGTGGATTTCCGCAGCCTTTCCCTCGATTGGCCCTCTTTTAGGACCTCGCCCGCCATCGCGGTCATTCTCTCCCTTCTTTTATTCAGCCAATTCTTCAAGGTGATCCGCACAATTGAGCCGACAGGTGTAAAAGCCTTGGATGGCACCGCAGAAGCTTTGGGAGGCCTTTTATTCGACAAACACGTGCTTCCCTTCGAACTGACCTCCTTCCTCATCCTGGCGGCAGTAGTCAGCGTGGTCGTTCTGGCCAAGAAGGATGCGGAATGATCGGTCTACATCACTATCTCATCGTTTCAGCCGCGCTTTTCGTGATCGGGCTCTTCGGTCTCTTGGTGCGACGCAACATTCTCATGGTTCTTCTTTCTATGGAGCTTATTCTCAACGCGGCAAACCTGTCTTTTGTGAGCTTTTCCTCATTCCGCGGCGAACTCACCGGACAAGCCGTCGTTTTTTTCACGATGATCGTGGCAGCTGCGGAGGTCACCGTGGGCCTGGCAATGGTTGTGCTCCTGTATCGCAAGAAACGCACAACGAACACTGAGGACCTGAGGTCCATGAAGTGGTAGCGCATATCATCCTGTTCGCTCCCTTAACGGCCGCGGTCTTCATTACTTTTTTTGGCTTGAGGCGTCCCAAACTTTCGGCAGGGGTCGCGCTTGCCGGTATCTTGCTCTCGCTCGCACTCTCCACATTCATGTTCTGGTCCAATGCGTTCGAGGTGCGGGGGGGAGACGCTTGGATCCAGGCTCCGGGACTTCTCGTCCAATTCGGGTTCCTGATCGACCCGCTCTCACTTCTCATGCTGCTCATTGTCACAGGTGTCGGAAGCTGTGTCTTCCTGTACTCCATCAGTTACATGAAGGGCGACACAAGCTATGCGCGTTATTTCGCGTCGCTGTCACTTTTCGCGTTCTCGATGATCGGAATCGTGCTATCCAATAATTTTCTGATGCTCTTTGTATTCTGGGAACTGGTCGCAGTAAGCTCCTATCTCTTGATAGGATTCTGGTTTGAAAAGCCGTCGGCGGCGGATGCAGGAAATAAGGCATTCATCGTGAACCGTCTGGCGGACTTTGGATTTCTCCTGGGCATCCTATATGTGTGGATGCTCTCCGGTGCCGCCGGGACAGAGCGCACTTTTAATTTTGCAGAGCTAGCCAGACGACTGCCGGAGTATTTGCAAAATGGTACGATTGCCCCCGCTGCGATGACGATCGCAGCGCTTCTTGTTTTCTGTGGGGTAGTCGGAAAATCGGCACAATTCCCTCTATATATCTGGCTTCCCGATGCGATGGAAGGCCCAACCCCGGTCAGTGCGCTCATCCACGCGGCGACAATGGTTGCCGCAGGCGTGTATTTGATGACTCGCTCGTTCTTCCTTGTTTCAGCATCTCCGGAAGCATTGGCCGTCATTGCAAATATCGGCGCGATCACCGCGCTTTTGGCCGGAATGCTCGCGGTTGTGCAGAACGATATTAAAAAAATCCTCGCTTACTCGACGGTGAGTCAACTGGGCTACATGGTTGTGGCACTAGGCCTTGGAAGTTCGACCGCCGCGATGTACCACCTTTCCACGCACGCCTTCTTCAAGGCGCTCCTCTTCCTAGGTGCAGGCGCCATGATCCACGGGCTCCATACACAGGATATTTGGGAAATGGGAGGCCTTTTCAAAAAAATGCCGGTGACCGCGGCCACGTTTTTGATCGGGACGGCCGCTCTTTGCGGCATCCCGCCGCTTTCTGGTTTCTTTTCAAAGGATGAAATCCTTCACCTTGCACTTGAACATAACAAACTTATTTTTGGGGTCATGCTCTTCACGGCTTCCCTTACAGCTTTCTACATGACGCGTGCGCTTTGGATCGCCGTACTCGGTCCCGACCGCGCCCACGGGCATAAAAAAAATGACCACGAACATGGAAACGCACACGATGCACCTTTTGCCATGAAACTCCCCCTCATCCTTCTTGCGATTCTTTCTATGATTGGCGGGTTCCTCGGGATTCCTACCTTCCTGTCCGGGGAGCACGCGGAGCCTTTGAATATGACAGTAGCCGCCACCTCGGTGGGGGCCGCGGTTTTTGGTATCGTTTTTGGCACGATGCTCTATTCGAAAAAATCACTGGTCCATGACCCCCTCAAGAGATCACTCGGGACGTTCTATCAATTCGTCGTAAAAAAATACTACCTCGATGAGTTTTTTGTTTGGCTGGCTGGCCTTTTCCAGAATGCACTGGCTCGGGTTTTTTTCTGGTTTGACACCAATGTGGTCATTGATCGGGGGGTAAATGGCGCCGCTTCGGTCACCTCAAGTTTTGGGTCTCTCCTGCGCCGTGCCCAAACCGGCGTCGTCCAGAGTTATGCGATGGTGTTTGCGATCGGAATCGTGGCAATCGTCTATTTTCTTTTGATGAGGAGCTAACGTGTCTCTCGGCCCCGTTTCCATCCTGATGCTTGCCCCCGCCCTCGGAGCCTGTTTGCTTCTTTTTGTCCCAAAAGACCGCATTAAACTTATCCACGCGATCGGTCTCATTGCAGCTTCCATCTCGTTTCTACTATCCATATTCGTATTCTGGCAATATGACCGCGCAGCCGCCGGTTACCAGTTTGTAGACCGTGTCGAGTGGGTCCCCTCACTGGGTATTGCTTATCACGTCGGCGTCGACGGGATCAGCGCAGTGCTTCTGCTGATGACAGGCTTTCTCGCCTTCTCCGGCGTGCTTGTGTCCATGTCGGTCAAGAAGCGCGTGAAAGAGTATTTCATTTTTTACCTCTTTCTCATCTCCGGTTGTCTGGGCACCTTCTGTGCACTCAATATCTTTTTCATTTATTTCTTTTATGAGACAGCCGTCGTCCCTGTGTTCCCGCTCATCGGGGTATGGGGCTCCGGAGAGAAAAAAGATTATGCGACGATGAAACTCACTCTTTATCTCACGCTCGGTGCGGTGCTAGCGCTCGTCGCCATCCTCGGACTTTATTTTGCGGCGGGGGTCAATACGTTTGACCTTCCCGCCATCGAGCAGGCTGTGCGAGCCAATCCCCTGCCTTTGGATTTTCAGCGCTGGGCCTTCCCGCTTCTTATGGTGGGTTTCGGCGTGATCCTGACCCTATGGCCTTTCCATACCTGGTCGCCGATGGGTTATGCGGCCGCGCCGACTTCGGTGAGTATGTTGCACGCAGGTGTCTTAAAAAAACTCGGGGCCTATGCGATCATCCGTCTGGGTTTAGGTCTCATGCCCGCAGGGGCGGCGATGTGGATGCCCATCGTGGCCTGGATCGCGGCCATCAACATGCTTTACTGCGGCTTGGTTGCTTTCACTCAGAAGGATTTAAAATATATCCTAGGATATTCGAGCTGCAGCCACATGGGCTACATTCTGCTGGGACTTGCGTGCATGACTCCTTTAGCGCTCAATGGCACCCTATTCTTCATGTTCGCACACGGACTCATGGCGGCCCTTGGATTCGCACTTGTCGGCTTCATCTATGACCAGACCCACACACGCATGCTAAAAGATTGGGGCGGTTTTGGGAAAAAGGTCCCGTTTGTTTCTGTACTTTTTATCATGACAGCAATGGCTTCCGCGGGACTTCCCGGCTTCGGGAACTTCATCGGAGAAATGATGATCCTGATGGGCGCTTGGGATAAATACCGCATCCAAGCCGTCCTCGCAGTTCTTGGACTTGTCGTGACCGCGGGTTACATGTTAAAAACGGTTCGTGGCACGATGCAGGGGCCTTTAAACCCCAGCGGGAACGATCTTAAAGATGCGACCGGCATACAAAAACTTCCATACGCACTTCTTTTGGCAGGCCTTTTAGCGGTCGGACTTCTCCCGTCCATCATCCTGCCCACGATCGAGACCGGAACGAGACCCATCCTGGAAAGGATCTCCCATGAAAGTTGAAATGGGGCTGGTCGCTCTCGCGCTTTCATGTCTTGTGCTCGACCTTTTCCTTCCCAAGAAAAAAAGCGGCTACATCCTCGCAAATGTCGCGATGACGGGAGTTGCCCTCCTTTTTGCTCTGCTTTGTTTTGAGTGGGGTCAATTCGGGCATGCGTTTGGGTCCTCCTTTGTACAAGACGGTTTAGCAATCTGTTTTAAAGGAATCCTTTTTATAGCGACGTTCTTTGTCCTTTTTATGGCGCGTGAATACCAGGCACAACTCAAACGCGGACAGGGCGAGTTTATCCTCCTTATCCTGTTTGCGCTCATCGGCGCTGATTTTATTGCTTCCGCAAATGATTTCCTTCTATTTTTTGTCGCACTTGAAACGCTCAGCGTCTCGCTCTATATTATGACTGCCTATCTTCGCGACCATGAAAGCTCCATCGAAGCGGGCGTGAAATACCTCATTCTCGGCGCACTTTCAACCGCAGTGTTTCTATACGGTTTAAGTTTTGTCTACGGCACGACCGGCTCAACCAACTACCTTGAGATCCAGCAAAGGTTGGTTTCCTCGAGCACTCTCCCAGCTTCCTTTATTTTTGGCATGATACTCATCATTGCTTCCTTAGGTTTTAAGGTCTCTGCGGTGCCATTCCATCTCTGGGTCCCAGACGTGTACCAGGGAGCTCCCACACCGGTGACCGCATTCCTTGCCACCGCCTCAAAAACGGCCGGTTTTGCGGCGCTCGTCCGACTGGTTCTCACCGTATTCTCACCCGCGGCAGAGCAACTCACTCTTCTTTTTAGCGTCCTCGCCGCACTTACGATTATTTATGGAAATTTGGGCGCAATCCCGCAGACAAATATCAAGCGCCTCTTAGGTTATTCCAGCATCGGCCATGCGGGTTACCTTTTAATAGGACTCGCCGTTCCCGGACTCTTAGGCAAAGAAGCGATTCTTTTTTATCTTTTGAGCTACGTGTTCAGCACAGCCTGCGCTTTCCTCGTCCTGGTCGCCTTGGCGGGCTCGATAAAATCCGACGCTGTGAGCGAACTAACGGGATTATCTAAACGCTCTCCTGCACTCGCGGCAGCGATGCTGGTCTCGCTCATGTCCTTAGCCGGCGTTCCGCCTTTCGGCGGGTTCTTCGCGAAATTCTATATCCTATGGTCATGCATGCGCTCGGGGATGATCTGGCTGGTCGTCATTGGACTGCTCAATGTCGTGACGTCCCTATATTATTACCTTAAAGTTGTGAAAGTAATGTACGCGGACGAGCCGGCTCCCGGTCTACCGAATCTAGAGGTCTCCCACAGTCAAAAGGCGATGCAATTTTTCGCTATCGCCGGCATCCTCGTGATGGGCATTTTTCAGGGTCCATTTGTACAGGTCGCGGCAAGCGCTCTTTCCTCTTTCTTAACGACTCGCTAAATAAAAAAACCCGCCGGGCTTTTACCCGACGGGCCTTTACTTGCGGCGACTTATCCGATTGCGACTTTGGAAGTCTCTCCAGTGCGGATACGGATGCAATCCTCCAAGTTCAGCACGAAAATCTTGCCGTCCCCGATATTGCCCGTCCTTCCGCCCTTCGTGATCGCCTCAACAGCTGCTTTCGCGAACTCGTCGTTCACGGCAATCTCTATCTTCACTTTCTTGAGAAGGCTTCCACCTTCTTTGTGACTGCGGTAAACTTCCGACACGCCTTTCTGGCGGCCACGACCCATAACGCTCGTCACGGTGACAAGATGAATATCCTTTTCGGTGAGACGGTCCAAAACATCGTCAAGCCGATCCGGCTGTAAAACTGCGATGATATATTTCATTTTTGGCTCCTGTGCTTCTTATGGTGAGCTTGTCGAACCATTAGTCCAACACCGTGTAACCGGATTCACGATGTTGCGTCAGGTCGAGACCGATGCGCTCTTCCTGTTCTGAAGGCTTGAGTCCAACGAGTCTATCGACGATCTTGAATAAGATGAAAGATACGACGAACGAATAGACGATCGTGACAAGTGTCGCTTTCAACTGAATCATAAACTGCGCTGGATTTCCGTAGAAAAGCCCGTTGTTTCCCGCAGAATTGATCTCTTTGTTCGCCCAGAGACCCGTGGCGAGTGCGCCCCAGATCCCTCCGATGCCATGTACGCCGAACGCATCAAGCGAGTCGTCATATCCGAATTTTACTTTCACGACGGAAACAAAGAAGAAGCAAATAAGCGACACGCCGATACCGATCCACATCGCATCGATCGGACTCACAAAACCGGCCGCAGGAGTAATTGCGACAAGTCCCGCGACAGCGCCTGTGATCATGCCAAGCATCGTAGCGTGCTTGTTGATGACCCAATCTAGAATAGCCCACGTCAGGCCAGCCACCGAAGCAGCCACATGAGTTGCGACAAATGCGCTGCCCGCCAGACCATTGGCTCCAAGAGCCGAACCGGCGTTGAATCCGAACCAACCGAACCACAGGATACCCGCGCCCAACACCGCAAATGGAAGATTATGCGGGGGGGACATCTTTTCGGGGTAGCCTTTTCTTTTTCCGAGAACCAGCGCCGCGGCCAATGCGGCCACACCGGCATTGATATGCACGACGGTCCCGCCGGCAAAATCAAGCGCTCCCATATTTCTTAGAAAGCCGCCGACGCCCCATACCCAGTGACACATCGGGTCATAGACAACCGTGGTCCATAAAAGCGAAAACAGGCAGAATGCCCCGAACTTCATACGCTCGGCGAATGCGCCCAATATAAGTGCCGGAGTGATGATGGCGAACATCAATTGAAAAGCCATGAACACACTGTGCGGGATAGTCGCCGCATAATCCGCGTTTGGCGCCGCCCCGACTCCGGCCAGTCCCGCCCAGGCAAGACTGCCGATCCAGCCCTTCACATCGGGTCCAAACGAAAGACTGTAACCGATCAAGACCCATTGGACCGTCACGAGACAGATCATCATAAAACATTGCATTAGAATGGAAAGGATGTTCTTCTTCCTCACCAGACCTCCGTAAAAAAATGCCAATCCCGGCGTCATGAAAAGCACAAGCGCGGCACTGACTAAAACCCAAGCGGTATCTCCAGTATTGATTTCTGGCACTATCCCTCCTTGTTGTGAGTACGTCCCTAACGATAGCTGTCGATTGTTTCAATTATGTTACAAAAACGTAACATGAAGGGCTAGGTACGAGCGGCGGCGGGAGGCCAGTCCAAACTTTTGGTGAGAGGAATGTCCTTTTCGGATGACTTTCTAAATTCCATATTTTCGAAACTCCATGTCTCGAAGTGGTAGCTAGGCGATGAAGGGCGTATCATGCCGGCAACCTCCACGGAGCCATCCTCGAGGCGGCGCGCATAGCCATTGGGTTCTCCCTGAAAGTGATGAAATAGCTCCAACTTCCCATTCGGCCGGATTCTGTATATTTCCAAGACCTGGGAATAGCCGTTGCCCCAAGCAAGATTATAACGTAGCCATATTTCGGGCTCACCATCGTGGTCGACATCATGGAATTCTGGCATCCATAAATAGTGCAGCGTCCGTTTTTGTGTGTCGATAAAAGTTGGATAAGAATGCACGGAGGAACCTTTGAGAGACTTGCCGAAAAACAGGGTCGGATGGTCTCGATGGCTTGCCATCGCTAGAACCATGCTTCGTGATACGAGGCCGTCTTTTAAAACATGCCACTGTTCAAGCTCGGGATAGGCGACGATGGTTACAAAATATTTTTTCTCATAGGTGCTTTGTGCGATCTCGAACGACCGGGATCTTTCTCGCACGCGCTCCGATGGGATGCTCCATCGTTCGCGGATGCTGTTTTCGAACCAGTCGATAAAAATGGGGTCCCAAAAACCGGTTAGAAAAGCCTTTGGTTCCAAGCGTCTTTTTTTAAGAAAGGGCTCTAAAGCATCCGCAGGGCATGACCCTACCCCTTCTCGTGCGCAGACACCGAGGTAACGAGCCGCATAAAAATCTGCCATTTTGCGGTCATTACGGATAAGCGCCGCGGTGGCATTTCTCAGTAATAGTGCCTTATCGGATAGGTCGTCTTGGGCAACACTACCTGACGCAGTCCCGTGGGGAAGAATTAGGAAAAATATGATAAGAAAAAAAACAAACTTTTTAGTCATCACTAATGCTTCCCAAGGGACTGCGTCCGATCAATAGACGTAGATGTATTGCGCGAGGCTGGTCTGAGGATTATAGCGGACATCGATCGAACCGCCGTTTTGGGCGGCTGAAAGAGTTTTTACGTCAGAACCGTCCACTTGTGTGTGCTCGTCAAAATTGACGGTCAGTGTTTCGTTCGCCCCGCTTTCGGTGAAGAGCTTCATTGTGATAGTGCGAGCAGGTTCGTCGATGGAAACAATCTCGCCGGAGATGAGCTGATCACTACCGGTCTGAACGGTCGCTTGCGCTGCTTCGGAAACATTCGCAGTAGACGCTTGCTGGACAAACTCTTCTGCTGTCTGCGGGGCAGAAACTTCCTGCGGGACAGTATTTTCTGAGCCAGCAGGCAGCGGGGTAAGACCGGATTTCTTTGCTTCCATGCTCTCGATAATCTGCTGTGCGTATCGCCCTTCAGAATAGCTCTTTTTCGCCTCATCGATCATTTCGCGGATTTTGGGGTGTTCTCCCAGATACGGTCCAAGCACCCCCCACTCCTCCACGGCTTTTGCGTAATTATTCTGGTCATAGAAGGTCTTTCCTTTTTGGAAGGTAGCTTCCATCCACTGTTTTCTCTGGTCGAATGATTGCTGGGCTTCGCGCCCTTTTGCTCGAGTGTTCTCTGCTTCTTCCTTGAATTTTTGGTTCGCCGCCTCGAGCACGCCTAAGATCTCGTCCTCATTTTGTAGTTTGACCGCCGACTCTCCACTCTCGGGATCATTTTCCGCGCTCTTGCCAGCTAGGATAGTGTTCAGACTCTCACGCAAAGAACTGATCTTTTTTTTAATTTCTGATCCTTCAGCCAGGTAGGGCAAAAGCCTTTCCCATTGGTCAAGGGCTTCTTCATGGCGATCCTCGTCGAAGAAGACCTTTCCCTTATTAAAGGTAGTTGTGCCCCATTCCTGCCTCTCAGCAAGGGTCTTTTGCATCTCACCCGTCTTCGCGCGCGCCACGGAGGCCTCCTCTTTCATTTTTGCGTCCGCCTCGCTAAGTAGCTGACTCATTTGCTCAGCATACGGAAGTTTTAGGCCTTGATAATCGCCAGCGGCAGCCTGAAGCGCACCTTTTTTAGCCTCAAGGGAATCCTGGTAGCTTTGTTTCACCGCTTCGATGAGCTGTAGCGTCCCGGTTTGCGCCTCAAGGTAAGGAGCGAGCTTTTCCCACTCCGCGATGGCTTGGTCGTATTTGGCTTCTTGATAAAAAGACCTACCGAGCTCAAAAGTCTGTTTGAGCCATTTCTGGCGTTCCGAAGATTGCTGGTCAGCACGAATTTTCTCGGCGCCGGCTTCGAGAGCCTCGTTTTTTACTTTCTCATTCAGCTGTACAAGCAGGACGCCAAGCTCGTCTGGCGCGGGAAACTTCATGTTCTTTTTGGCCTCGGCTTCTTTGTTTGTCTTGGAAGCCTCAAGTGAGACCTGCACATTTCTTTCAAAATCTGAGATTCCGTTCTGCAGAGTACTGCCGTCCTGTATAAAAGGGAGCATCGTTTTCCACTCGGCGGCCGCTTCCTGATAGCGACCCTGCGAGTAGGCGAGTCTGCCTTTCTGGAACGTCACTTCTATCCAGTCCTTGCGCTCGCCAAGCATCTTCTCAGTCTGTGAGGAACGACTCTTCAGGTCAAAAACCTGGTCGCGGAGCTGTTGATTGGCAGTCTCTAATATCTGCGAAAGTTCGACAGGGGCGGCTAGCTTTAGCTCCTTGCGCGCCATCGACTGTTGGTTCTGTTCCTTTGACGAAACATATATCTGATAGCTTTGGTCCGCCTTCGCGAGCAGTTCTTCCAGCGGCTTCTCATTGTCCACCGACGGAAGCATCGAGCGCCAGGCTGAGAAAGCATCCGACAGTTTTCCTTGGTCGTAGAACGCTTTGCCCTCGGCATACAGCTGGTCGACTGCGGTCTGCTTTTCTGTGAGGATCTTGTCGGTACGTTCCCGCGCGAGCTCAGTGGCCTGTCTTTCTTTGTCCAGCTTGAAAGCAGCGTCCGATAAGATCTGAGAAAGATCCGCCGGGCCCGTCAAAGGCGTGCTAAGGCTTGCTTCTGACTGCTGGGCATCCGCAAGCGACTTGGTATAGATTTGATAGCTGGCAGCCAGATTGTCCACGGACGCTTTTATCTTGTCGCCGTCCGCGAGATAGGGCGGAAGCCCCGACCAGGCTTTGATCGCCGCTTCCCACTGGCCTTTCTCGGCAAAAGCCTGGCCCTCATTAAAAAGTTGGTTCACCGCATTGAGCTTCACGTTGCTGCCAGCCTTTGCCTTTTCAGCACGGCCCATTGCTTCCACCGAAATGGCCGAGAGCTTCTGTGTCGCGGCGCTCAGCGCCACCGAGAATCCGGCCGGAGGCGCCATCAACGCGTCTTTCTGGGCTTCGGCATCCTGAGCCGCCTTTTGGGCTTGCATCATCGCCTCATATTTCTGCGGAAGACCCGCAAGCAGGGATTGCAGGACGGGTTCGTCTTTTAAATTAGGCGTAAGACTCCCCCAAAACTCCAGAGCCTCCTTGTACTTTCCGACTTCATAATATGCTTTGCCTTTCTCGAATGTGGCTCCGACCGAGGCCTGGCGCTCGGCAAGAGATTTTTCCATCGTAGTGCGCTGTGCTTGTGCGTCTATGAGGGACTTCTGCATGTCCGCGTCCAATCCGGTAAGCAGCTTATTCAATTCCTCGGCAAAGGGTATCTTGTTGTCTTTGTAGCGCGTTGCAATAAAGAGTTCATTGGATTTTTTGGCTTCCTGCAGAACCTGCCATTGTTTTTTTGCGTCTTGCAACAGCATGGAAGGGTTAGATTTTTCATCAAGATAAGGTAGCAGCTTTTCCCAATCGTAAACAGCCTCGACCGACTTGCCCTCGGCGGCAAGTGCCTTGCCAGAGGCGAAGGTCTTTTCGACGAATGCTTGGCGGTCCGCCAATTCCTTCTCCATTTGTGCCCTAGAAAGTTGTGTGCGTTGCGTATCGTCCGCGAGCTTCGTTTTCAAGTCGCCAATAAGCGTGGACAGATCGGTAGGCATTGGTAATTTGGCGTCCTTTTTTGGAAGGGCCTCATTCAAGGCCTGCTGTGCTGCGCGATACTGTGCCAGACCGGCCTCTAAGTCCCGAATCGAGGCCTTGGTCGTCCCTGAGGGGTCCTCTAGCGCATCCGCCACTTTTTTCCATTCATCGAGTGCTTCGGCGGGCCGTCCCGCCTTGGAATAAACCGCCGCCTTTTCAAGAGTTGAAAAAGCCCATGTCTGGCGGTCACTGATCTTTGTCTCAAGCCCCTGGCGTTCTGCGCGTAGATTGTTCGCCTTGGTGACTAAGTCCTGAGTGGTGGTTGAAAGCGTTTTAACCAGATCGGCAGGAACAGCGATCTTCACATCAGACTGACTCACGGTCTCTTTTAATTGTGAGGACGCCCTGTCGAACTCGCGGTAACTCTGCCTGAGATTCTCGATGAGCATTTTCTCTTCGGAGGCAGCATCCAGATAAGGAATAAGTTTCTCCCACTCCGAGATGGCCTGATCAAGACGGGAAGTCTGATAGTAAAGCTTGCCTTTCTCTATCGCGGAGGCCACGGCCGCCTCGGCACTCTTGAGGTCGGATTCCTTGTTGTCCCGCTCCACACGCAAGCTGTCCGCTTTTTTGAGAACGTCCTGACTGTTTTTTAACAAAAGCTGTTTCAGGTCCTGTGGAATGTCCGCCTTCACATCTTTTTTCGCAAATGTTTCTCTATGCTTTGCATCTGCCTGCGAGAAATCCTCATAACTCTGTTTGAATTGTTCGATAAGCGCATATTCCTCGGAAGCGGGGTCGAGATATGGCAATAGTTTCTGCCATTCACCAAGCGCTTGGTCAAGACGTCCCGCCTGCTGGAAGAACCGGCCTTTTTCGATTGCCGATGCAACGGTTGCGCGCCGATCCGTGGACTGGACTTCGAGTTTGTCGCTTTCGCTCCATGCTTTGTCTGCTTTTTGCAGTAATTCCTGGTTCGTCAGCGTCAGCATTTTCTTCAACTCATCTGGTAGTTGCACATTTACGTTGGATCTCTTGGCGGTCACAGCTAATTGTTTGGTAGCTTCCTTGGAATCAAGCTGGTTCTGCCGCAAATTGTCGAATAAGAGCTTATCTGATGAAGCCGGATCCATGTAAGGGGTTAGCTTCTGCCATTCGTCGAGAGCCTCGTCCAGACGGCCCGTTTGATAAAAAAGTTTTCCCTTTTCCATCGCCGAGGCCACCGTCGCCAGGCTCTTCTGCGCGTCCGTGTCGTTGACCTTGGATTCGGAGCGTGCTTGCGCAGCCTGCCGAATCAGCTCGTCGTTCGTTTGATCTAAAGATTTTTTGAGATCTGGAGGGATCTCCAATTTTATATTCTTCTTGGCCGCGGTCTCACGACGGGCGGTTTCCGCTTTTTCATATTCGTTATAATTGATCCGCAATTCTTCTATCAGAATTTTTTCTGGAGCGTTCGCATCAAGATATGGAAGAAGTTTTTCCCACTCAGTGAGCGCCTGGTCCATCTTTCCGGCCTTGTAAGCAAGATTCCCTTTGTAGATATAATTCGTGACCGCCGCCTGCTTCTGACTCAGGTTCTGGCTGACTAGGATGCGTTCGTTCGTGGCCGACTGCGTCTGGTTTTTTAATTCCTGATTCGCAGTGAGAATAATCTGCGATAATTCAGCCGGAGCCATATGGGCGCCAGCCGATTTCACCCGCGCTTCTTTCAGAGCCGCCGCTTGGCGTTCCGCTTCGACCGCATTCGACTGGAATTTTTCGAGTTCGGCGCCCAGTTCTTCACCACCCTCTGCCCACGGGACGATCTTTTTCCATTCCACTGCTGCGTCTGTGTTGCGGCCGAGAGCATAGTATTCCTTACCCTTTTCAAAGGCGCGGATGAGTTCAGCGCGCTTAGAAACAACAGCCTCTTCCGTCTTCTGCCTTTCTGCGTCGGTCTGTCCCGCTTTCTGAGCCAGTTCATGCGTCGCGTTCTCGACGTACCGGAAGAAACCGTCCGGCAAACGCAGGCTATAGGCGCCGGAGTCTACGGAACCCTGATAAGTGTTCGTGGCTAGTTCGTAGGAACGCAGACTGCCCTCGGCGGAGAGGAAGGCCGCTTTCGTCACAAGATCGCCCTCAAAACGAGGCCGGAGCATCAACCATTCGTCCACCGCTTCTTTGAAGCGACCCTTCTGGTAAAGCTCACGGCCTCTTTCGAATGTTTCGTCCACCTGTTTCTGCAGATCAGTGGTTGATTGCTGTTTTTCCATGCCCTGCCTCGAGACTTCGTCGGCCTTGCTCTTGAGTTCAGAGGCGGCCTGGTTCAAAAAGTTCTTGATCCTCTCATTGGCGGGTTGTTGCTTCTCTGCAGCAGCCCCGGCTGATTCTGAATATCCCAACTCCGACTCGCGAAACGCGCGGCGTGCCTGCTTGAGCTGCTCTATTGCAGAAGCGAAGGCCGCATCGTCCTTCATCTTAAAGGCGATCTTGCCCCATTCTTCCACTGCCAGGTCATAATTTCCTGCTTCGAATGCATCCTTACCGCGGTTAAAAGTCGTTTCGATCCAGGCCTGCTCGAACACTGTTTCTTTTTCCAGATTATCCTGGCGGGACTGTACCTCGACAATTTGTTTCTGCAGGCGCCCGCTAGCGTCATTCAAGTACCCGCTGAACTCAGACGGTACTCGTAAGGCCGACGGCCCCTGCCCGCTATTCTCCGCGTTCTGTTTCTCGGCCAGTTGCGCCGTCTCATAATCGCGCTTTAATTTCTGAAGTTTTGTGTAATCCTCCGAGGAAGGGTCTAAATACTGTTCCACGCCCTTCCATGCGTCGAGCGCCGTCTTCCAATCTCCGTTCTCGTAGGCGACGCGGCCCTTTTGCATAGCCACGCGTATCGAGGGACTTGCCGGCTGGGTCGTTTGTGACTCAACGTCCTGTTTGACTTGGTTTTTTAAATAACCAATTACTTTTTGAAAAGAGGGGTATTGGTCAAGATAGGGATCGAGTTGTTTCCATTCACGCAGAGCAGAGGAGTAATTGCCGGCCTCATAAAAAGCTTTGCCCTTTTGGAACACCTGGTTGACCCAGACTGCATCTTTCGGGGCATTCTTTTGGGCGTCCGCTGAAAAAGACGGCACAGCACATAACATCAATGAAATGAACAACAACCATGTCGTTCCAGCGAGTCGGCGGCTCATCAAAATTAATATACCATAGATCAAGATATTCGCTTCATTAATTAGCCCGCTACATCCTCTACCGGACTAAAGACGGACAACTCGATCGTCTTCTCTCCCGTTTTCAGGACAACCGACTTATGCTTAATCTTATCGACCGTGTAGCCGTAAATAGCGTCACCGTTATAAAGTGTCTTCCCATTCACAATCGCCTTTGGATTAACTTCGTCCCACAGGATACCGCTCAGCGTCATATTCACCGCTTTTGTGATTGTCGAGAACGTTGCAATGGGAGTGAATGGGTCACGCCCCCATTCCTTTGCCCAAACATTTTCCTGCGTGGCTCTCATGGCGTCATGACTCCGCAGGTTCGTTGTGTATACCAGATGGTCTGTCATCCAGCGTGATTCATCAGCCTGGACAGTCGCCGGAGCTTTCGGAGCCGAAGCGCTCTTTCTCAACAGCACGAACTTTGTGAATGTAAAAGCGAAGGTCACGAGAAGAGCAGATACAATAATCAAGTCGCGTTTCTTTTTTTCAGCTTCTTTTTTTTGGACGTTCATCGCGCAATGTAACTCAGCAGAACGTCGCATTGCAAGTTTTCGCTTTCAGCAGACGATGTTTGGAGATTCAACGATTCCACCGTCACGATCCATTTTGGGCCATCGGACAGCTGTTTTAAGAAATTTGCGAGATCCTTGTAAGATGTTTCGACCCGGAAACTTATCGGAAGGATGCTTAACTTCCTCCCCCTTGATTCCAGGGGCTTACCGGCATCGTCCAAAATATTTACCGGAGGGTCCGAATTGATCTCCACCATCTTCATGTGGTGCTCCTCTGCGACCCGGTTCACTTCGTCCAATATCTGACTCGCCATCGCTACGTCCGCAATCTTTGATTCGAACCGGTCCAATTCCTCCGTCGTTTTTTTAATTTCAGATGGAGAAAGCAAGCTACCCATGATCTTTTTAAGACCTTCTATCTCCTTCTTAAGAGAATTCAGTTCAATCGCAGAACTTGAGAGGCGAATTTGTATGGGGATAAAAACGAACAGAAAAGCAGCCAGGACCGCACCATACCGGATGATCCAAGTGAGGCCTGCTTTTTTTAAGTTCATATGGACAGGCCCTTTACCGTGGCACTGATCTCAAAAAAATGGGTCTTAGCCTCCTCATCCTCTTGCTCGCTCACGACCGATACATTCATAAAAAATGGCGACTCACTTAAGGTGGTTGTAAACTGAGAGAGCGTCTTTGAACCATCACGCTTTGGGTCATGAATCTCTCCAGACAATGTCAGATTGCCATCAGCCCGGATAAACTCTATTTTTTTTAAAAGTATAGAGCCTTGCACGCGAAGACTGAGATCTTTTAGAATCGCATACAGCGGGACATCCCCTTTAAGAGCCGCACGCTCCACCCGTGAACGATCAAGGAGCGCCTTGAGCGTTTTTTCTTCTTCCTTCAAGGCCTCATGATTAACCCGCATCGTGGTAAGACGCGATTTCGTCCAATTGCCTTGGATAGCCGTAAAAACCGTCCAGATTGCGAGGACTAGCCCGAATCCGATCAGCGCCAGATTTAAAAGACGACTCAAGCGCCTCTGGCTGTTCATGATTTTTACATCCATGGGAACAAGGTTCATCGTATCATCCGGAGCTAAAGCAGCGCCGATGGCCGCGGAAAAACAGCCCGGCTGAGAGACCGCCCATTCCCTTTCGGCCGCGTCTAAAGCCCCCGAAAAATACCCGTCAATCGTCGGCACAACGACTGGAACAGGGAGTTTTGGGGTCATAAAATCCAGAATTCGCCCTTGCTCACATTTCTCTCCGGCAAAGATCACTTTGGCGACAGGTTTTGAATTTTTCTGAGCCTCATAAAAATCGATGGTTTTTTTGATCTCGTCTGCGATACGACCCAAAGCCTCATCCAGCACAATTCCGTCTGAAACAACAAGAGGAATATTCCGTACCAACATGGTGTTATTCCCGTGTGCGACGACAATACGGGCCATATTTTCCCTGAGCTCACAGATAAGAACGTCCCTGTCGGTGCCTGGTAGATTTTCCAACGCGGCAAGATGGGCAAGGGCAATCGGGCCTGGAATGACCGCCTGAACCTGCAGCCCCAGACCGAACACGAAATCCAGCCTGGGTATTGCTATTTTATTTTCGCAGTAATAGACGCTGAAAAGTTTCTCCGGCCCTTCCTCTCCCTCGACCGCCATGACCTCCCTGTAGCCCAAAAGGTTTTCTTCTTTATTGAAGTAGTATTTTTTCTTTAAATCCCAGTCCAGCGCCTTCAAAAGATCTTCGGGTGGCATCGCGGGCAGTTGAAGTTGACGGAAGGTCATCCCCTCCGACCAGCATAGGACCGCCTTAGGTGGTTTTTTTTTGGACATCGTGGAAAGAAATTGAATATATGCCGCACGCCGGTCAGTAAGGGACATCGAGGAATCGAATTTAAGGCGTGTATATCGCAGGATGCGGGGAGTTCCGGAGACGTCCACGAGAAGGAGTAGGCTGCCGTCCTCAGCCCAGTCGATGATGATGAGCTCCGTATCCGCGGAACTTTTCCCCGCAGTCTTAAGGGCTAATCTATCCAGGAATTGAATCGCGCCGGTCATTTTCATGCGTTTCGACGCCTCCCGCGCCAAAGACCCGCCACAAGTCCAATGAATGTGAGGAAACTCACTCCGAGGCCTATTTTAAACAAAATCGGGTCATACTTCCATTCCACTGTACTATCGCCGGAGGGAACCTGCACGGCTCGAAAAGCATAATTAGCCCTGAAAATTTCTACCCTACGGCCGTTGACGGAGGCTTTCCATCCGGGATAATAGATATCCGAGAAAAATAGCCACTGCGCTTTATCTGAGATCACACGCATACGAGAATGATTCGGCGTGTATTCCTCTATGCGGACCTCCGACGCACCCCCCTGTTCTACAGACTCAACGGCTGGAGGCGCTTTTTCCAGGTAAACCAAGCTCTCCGGATCATACTCGCTGCTCGTGATAATTTTGAGGATTTCCCGCCTGTCCTTGATAACCTTCATACCCGAAACCAGGTAAGCCCTTGGCAGTGAACGCTTATTCAAGAAAAGATTCACAAGACGCGTCTCCTGCAGACGCTCGTAACTCTCGGCGATTTCTTTCTGTGGACTGACCACGTACCGGATATTCATCATGTCATAGAGTCTGCACTGCGTAGGATTCTTGATATTGCGCCGTTCCTTGCCGATCTCCGTGATCTCCTCCAAATAAATGGAGTCATAACCGGATACATCCGCTATGTGGAGCGGAAGGAGAAGATTGGGCGCCATGGTTTCCTTTAGATCGTTCATGATCACGGCGGGTGCGTCCTCTTTCAGAGAATAGTACTGTAATTGCACGGTCTGCGGAGAGGCCAGCACCCGGAATATTCCCGGGTCCTGCAGGACTCTGCTCATATTTACGCCCGCCTTTTTGTGCAAAACGCTGTCTAAGCGGGCCTCGACCACATTCACGTCGATCAGATCCAAAAAAACGATCAGCGTAAAAAAGAACGTCAGGATGACCCCGCGCGCCTTCAAATGCCAGGCACCCAAAACCCCGATTAAAAAAAGACAGATAAACAGTATCATCCGCCTCAGGTTTACCAACACGGGTAACACAAGAGACTCTGCCGCATTGTTGCCCACTTCCTTGTGACCCCACTGCGTAAAATAATGCTGAAATAAGGAACAGGCCTTGAGCTTGATCTCGGAAGAATAAAACATCGTCAAGATCACCGAGGTCAGAAGAAGAAGCAGTAATAAAGAGACCCTAAGAGCGGCGCGAGAGGAATAAACAGGCGCATCCTTTCGTTCTTTGCGGACTAATAACTCGTCCAGGCCAAATCCTGCCAAGCATGAAAGACCAAAACTAAGCATGAAAAAAAATCTTACGGGATATCGCATTAGACCAAAAAATGGAAATCCATAATAAAATATCTTGTAAACCGGGGTAAAACGACCCAGGGCAAGTGTCAGGCCGAATAACGCTAAGCACGCATGGTAACCGATTAAATGATTCCTGCGCGCACCCCTGAATGCGGTAAAAGCCAGAAGAAGTACCGTAATCCCGACATACCCATTGTCCATCCAGCTTTGCCGCTCCCAGTATTTCATAAAAAACATGCTTATATCGGAAAAATACGGAAAAAATATGGAAATAATGTC
>JANNFA010000237.1:0-3979 GCA_031379345.1 Candidatus Omnitrophota bacterium
TCCAAACTCGAATGAACCCTCCGAAGAACCAGCCAATTTTAAACACCCCCTAACTACCCCAAATCATTTAAGTTCTAACGCCGCTTCGCGGCTAGGCCTCTGGACCTTCCATAGGAGAATGTGAATGCCCCGCTCGCCTCGCGGTAGGCCGCTCGTCTCGCTCCACCGCGCCCTAGGCCGGGCGCTCTATCCTGCCGCTAGGCCGCGGCACCGCCTCCCTCGGGGGTCGGCGGATTAGGACAGGGGCTTGTGAGCCTTAATAAGGGGGTGAGGGGGAAAAAGTGGTACACGGCGCCCTCGCGCAGGGACTTTCGGGATTTTTTCTGATGGAGGACAGCACGGCACCGAATTATTAGGTTTTTTTTGCCCTTTTTAGGAGTGGAATTCGGTCGTTTCTATTTGCTTGTTTAAGTCATACAATAGGTAAAAATCGGGGATTTTGATACGCCCCACGGAATACGATTCAGTAGAAAACCGATGTAGAAATAGGCAAGCATGAATAGCGCTCAAATAGAAAATAACTTACAAGACCTGGTTGTGGGGTTTTCCAAAGAGACGTTTATATATGAGCTTCTGCTCGCGTACGGTTTCCCCAAAAGCATCATTGCTCGCCTTAAAAAAGGGACCCATAACCTCTCCAAGCGCACAGATCAAATTATCCTCAAAAAGAAACTGCTTTTCCAAGAAGTGACAGAGGGTGATCTCCACGCCACGATTGATGCTTTACGCAGGGATGAAAAAACACACAAGCATAGCCCACGTTTTCTCATTGTCACGGATTACGAAACCTTGCTAGCGGTTGATACTAAAACACAGGATACTCTTGATGTCGGGATTAAAAAGATTGCCAAGTATTTTGATTTTTTTCTGCCATGGGCAGGCATGGAAAAGGCGCAAAGTAGAATCGAAAACCTTGCCGATATTAAGGCCGCAGAAAGAATGGCCAAGCTATTTGATGAGATTAAAAATGATAATCCCAATGAAACGCCGGAGTTTACTCATAGCCTAAATGTTTTTCTATCGCGGCTACTTTTTTGTTTTTACGCAGAAGATACTGGAATTTTTGAAAAAGGACAGTTTACCGCGGCTATTGCGTCACATACGCAAACAGACGGCAGTGATTTAAATACGTACCTGGAAAAACTTTTTGAGGTGTTAAACACAGAAAAAAACAAACGCGATAAGCTTCCGGTATACTTAGAGGCATTCCCTTATGTCAATGGCGGTTTATTTAAAAATAGATATCGAGCTCCTCGTTTTAAGAAATCCTCTCGATTAGCGATTATCAAAAGCGGCGAATTAGATTGGTCTGCCATTAACCCCGATATCTTCGGGTCAATGATTCAGGCGGTAATTACCCCTGAACATAGAGGCGGTTTAGGCATGCATTACACCTCTGTGCCAAACATAATGAAAGTAATTGAACCGCTTTTTTTAAATGAACTGTATGAAAAATTTGAAGAAGCTAAAGGAAATGAAAAACAACTTAACCATCTTCTTAAACGGTTAAAAAAAATCAAAGTATTTGATCCTGCTTGCGGTTCAGGAAACTTTTTAATTATCTCTTACAAAGAACTACGAAGACTAGAAATGAAAATATTTAAAGCGGCAAATATGCTTTCTCTATCAGAAATTTCTCTCACTCAATTTTATGGTATCGAAATAGATGACTTTGCCCATGAAATTGCCACGCTCTCTTTGTGGTTGGCTGAGCATCAAATGAACACGGAATTCTTTAGGGAATTTGGCAGAACAAAACCGATGCTACCTTTACAGGATTCAGGAAACATTGCCCATGGGAATTCCGTGAGGCTTAATTGGGAAAGAATATGCCCAAAGAAAGAAGAGGATGAGGTTTATATTTTGGGCAACCCCCCTTATCTTGGTGCGCGGCTGCAAGATACGGGACAAAAAAATGATATGGATTTTTTATTTAAGGAAAACATAGAGGGGTACAACAATCTTGATTATATCGCATGTTGGTTTTACAAAGGCGCCCAATACATAGAACATACAAATTCAAAATGTGCTTTTGTGTCAACGAACTCTATTAGTCAGGGTGAACAGGTTGCAATATTATGGCCAAGCATACTTAAAGATAACCTCGAAATCGATTTCGCTCGCCATTCCTTCAAATGGACCAATAACGCAAAAGGGAATGCAGGAGTTATTTGCATAATTATCGGGCTTAGGAACAAGGGGATAGCGCCTAAGTATATTTACAAAGAAAATTTAAGGTATAAAGCAGACTACATCAACGCATATTTGTTAGATGCTGGTGATATATACATTCAAAGCCGACGCGAATCCATT
Source organism: Candidatus Omnitrophota bacterium (assembly GCA_031379345.1). Taxonomy (GTDB): domain Bacteria; phylum Omnitrophota; class Gorgyraeia; order 2-02-FULL-51-18; family 2-02-FULL-51-18; genus JAHFFM01. The sequence continues at coordinate 2,314 of JANNFA010000237.1, forward strand.
TGCAACCTACCTAAGATGGCTTTCGGCAACATGCCAAATGATGGCGGGCATTTAATTTTAAATGAAAATGAATATTTGGATGTAGTTGAAGATTTTCCTAAGGCAAAACCTCTATTTAAAAGAGCGCTAGGCGCTAAGGAATTTCTTAATGGTCAAGCTCGGCAATGCATTTGGATAGAGGGGGATAAGGCGCTAGATTTTGCGAAATCTATAAAACCGATAGCCTCGCGAATTGAGGCGGTTAGGAAATATAGGCTATCAAGCGATCGCGAGGCTACGCGGATTCTAGCGAGAATTCCGTATAGGTTTGGTGAAATTCGCCATCGGCTGGGCAGTTCGATTATTATCCCTAGGCATTCATCCGAGAGAAGGGAATACATCCCGCTCGATTTTCTTACTGAAGACACGATTATTTTAGATTCAGCCCTAGCAGTTTATGATGCAACGCCATTTGTTTTTGGGCTTATCTCTTCAAAAATGCATATGGTCTGGGTTAAAGCTATTGCAGGCCGAATAAAAACCGATTTTCGATATTCCGCGGCCTTGTGCTACAACAATTTCCCAATCCCCGTTTTGACCGAGAAGCATAAGCAAATGACGCAGCAATATGTGTTTAATGTACTTGAGGCTCGAGAAAGACACTCCGAGAAAACAATGGCGCAACTTTACGATCCAGATAAAATGCCCCCTAATTTACGTGAAGCGCATCATCAACTGGATTTAGCGGTGGAGCTCTGTTACCGCTCCAAACCGTTCGAGAATGATGAAGCGCGATTAGAGTATTTGTTTGTGCTCTATGAAAAAATGATGAGCGATGAAAGTGTGGGCAATGGTGAACTCGTGTTTGAAACGCCCAACTCCAAAAGGGTGAAGGAAAAATAATATGCCCGACTTGGTAAAAGTTATTTATGCCCAGAATGGACAAAGTACTAAAACTAACCGACTTGGTATGCGGGAAATGCAAGAACGCGCTTATGAAGCGAGGTCAGAGAAGTATTTACTTCTTAAGGCGCCACCCGCTGCAGGTAAATCCCGCGCGCTAATGTTTATTGCTTTAGATAAGTTGATTAATCAAGGCCTAAAAAAAGTGATTGTGGCAGTGCCGGAAAGATCTATCGGAAGTTCATTTGGAACGACAAAATTAAAAGAGTTCGGCTTCTATGCTAATTGGGAGCCGAACCCGATTTACAACCTCTGCACTCCAGGCAGTGATGGTAGTAAAAGCAAAGTGCAATCGTTCAAGAATTTTCTGGATAGCGAAGAAAAGATTCTTATTTGTACTCATGCCACCTTGCGTTTTGCCTTTGAAGAGGTAGACGAAGAAAAATTCAACGGTACGCTTTTAGCGATTGACGAATTTCATCATGTATCAGCGGACACAGAAAGCATATTGGGCGAGCTTCTTCGTTCCGTCATGAAGAAGTCAAATGTACATATTATAGCCATGACCGGCTCGTACTTTAGAGGGGATAGCGTCCCCATTTTACTTCCTGAAGTCGAAGCGAAGTTTAGTAAAGTTACGTACAATTACTATGACCAACTTAATGGGTACACCTATCTAAAATCACTGGGTATCGGTTATCACTTTTATCAAGGTCGATATACGTCGGCAATTCTTGAAATCCTTGATACCAATAAGAAAACAATCCTTCATATCCCTAATGTG
>JANNFA010000029.1:0-4344 GCA_031379345.1 Candidatus Omnitrophota bacterium
CATCTCGGCCCGATCGCGATCGGTGGGGTGGCGGTGGTGGGACCCACGCGCATGCGTTATTCGAAGGTGGTCGCGGTCGTGGATTATGTGGCCGACTCTGTTTCTGAAAGAGCAAAAGGTTTTTAAATGAACAAAGAGAACGAGCAGGAAACGCCTGATTCCGGGGTCGAAGACCCGTTGAAACAGAGCGCCGACAAGGTTTTAAGGCTCAAGGCAGATTTTGACAATACGAAGAAGCGTCTCGAGCGTGAGAAACAGGATTCCATCCGCTATGCGAATGAAAAACTGCTCGCGGAAGTGCTTCCCATCATGGATGATTTGGACCGCGCGATGGCCAGCTTGAAAGAAGGTCACGACCCGGAGCAGGTCGCGAAGGGCCTGAAGCTCGCGCAAGAAGCATTGCATAAGGTTTTGGAGCGCCATGGCGTGACGGCGATAAAAGGACTCGGCGAAGACTTCGACCCCAACCTGCATGAAGCGGTGGGTGTGGTCGAGACGGCAGAGGAAAAGGAAGGCACCGTGATGGACGAGGTCCAGCGCGGCTATCTTTTGAATGGAAGGTTGATCCGGCCCAGCAGGGTGCGGATCGCACAAAAAAAATTGAAAGGGGAGGATTAGACGATGGCTACGGAAAAAGTGATAGGGATCGATTTAGGCACCACAAACTCATGCGTTGCCGTGATGGAGTCGGGTGAGCCGGTGGTCATTGCGAACGCTGAAGGCGCGCGCACGACTCCGTCGGTGGTGGGTTTTACGAAGAACGGCGAGCGGGTGGTCGGGCAGGCCGCAAAACGGCAGGCCATCACGAACCCGGAGAATACGATCTTTTCGATCAAGCGTTTCATGGGCCGCAAACACAGCGAAGTGCTGGCCGAAGAAAAGCTTGTTCCTTACAAGGTCGTGGAAGGTGCGGGCGGCGATGTACGTGTGAAGGTCGGTGGGAAAGAGTGGACTCCGCCGGAAGTGTCCGCATTCATCCTGCAGAAGATGAAGCAGACCGCTGAGGATTATTTGGGGCACAAGGTCACGAAGGCCGTCATCACGGTTCCTGCGTATTTCAATGATGCGCAACGCCAGGCGACCAAGGACGCCGGAAAGATCGCGGGTTTGGAAGTACTCCGTATCATCAACGAGCCTACCGCGGCCGCGCTTGCCTATGGTCTTGATAAAAAAAAGAACGAGAAGATCGCTGTGTATGATCTGGGCGGCGGTACATTCGATGTCTCGATCCTGGAGATCGGCGATGGCGTGTTCGAGGTAAAATCCACCAATGGCGACACGCATCTGGGCGGAGACGATTTCGACCAGTGCGTGATGGACTGGCTGGCGGATGAGTTTAAGAAATCAGACGGCATCGACCTGCGCAAGGACCGCATGGCACTCCAGCGTTTGAAGGAAGCCGCGGAGAAGGCAAAATGCGAGCTTTCCTCGAACCAGCAGAGCGAGATCAATCTGCCGTTCATCACGGCAGACGGGTCGGGTCCCAAGCATCTGACCGTTTCGCTCACACGCGCTAAACTTGAACAACTAACCGACAGTCTTGTCCAGCGCACGCTCGAGCCCTGTCGCAAGGCCCTGGCCGATGCGAAACTCAAACCCGAAGACATCGACGAAGTGGTCTTGGTCGGCGGACAGACGCGTATGCCCAAGGTGCAGGAAGTCGTGAAACAACTCTTTAAGAAAGAGCCGCATAAAGGTGTGAATCCCGACGAAGTCGTCGCGATCGGCGCCGCGATCCAAGGGGGTGTGCTGGTGGGCGACGTGAAGGATGTGCTTCTTCTCGACGTGACCCCGCTGTCGCTCGGTATCGAAACATTGGGCGGCGTATCGACGAAGCTCATCGAACGCAACACGACCATTCCGACTAAAAAGAGTCAGGTGTTCTCGACCGCGGCGGACAATCAGCCGGCTGTGTCCATCCACGTGCTTCAGGGTGAGCGCGAGATGGCCTCGGGAAACCGCTCACTTGGGCGCTTTGATCTCATCGGTCTTCCGCCCGCGCCACGCGGTGTGCCGCAGATCGAGGTCACGTTCGACATCGATGCCAACGGCATCACGCATGTGTCGGCGAAGGACCTGGGTACCGGCAAGGAGCAGAAGATAAAGATCGAAAGCTCAAGCGGCCTTTCGAAAGAAGAGATCGAGAAAATGACCAAGGACGCTTCCGCGCATGCCGAAGAGGACAAGAAGCAGCGCGAGTTGATCGAGGCGCGTAATCACCTCGACAGCCTTGTCTACTCGGTGGAGAAATCGCTGAAAGATGTGGCTGAGAAAGTGTCGGAGGACGAGAAGAAGAAGGTCGAAGACGCCCTTGCGAAAGCGAAGGAAGTGCTGACTTCGTCCGACCTCGCGGTGCTCAAAAAAGCCGAAGAAGAGCTCACAGCCGCATCTCACAAGATCGCCGAAGAGATGTATAAGAAGACAAGCTCGAAGGGCACGAACGGCGGTGCTTCCGCCGAAGGCGTAAAAGAAGAAGCACCCGTCGACGCAGAGTATAAAGTCGAAGACGACAAATGACTAAAAGGGGACAGCGCCGTTTTTCACTTTTTCAACGGAAAAAGGGCGCTGTCCCCTTTTGTTCCTTTTATATAAATTAACCGGGGTTTGATTCTAATGAAAGAGTTAATAAAGAAATTCATTTTTTGGGCTTGTCTTGTAATATTTGCAGAGCTGTTTTATTATTTTGCCATCCCGCATTGGATTTATCCTGGTGATGGTATGTATAGAATTAATCAACGGACAGGTGAACTATATGACCGAGTGGATAGGCAACGTGGCGTTTCCTGGGTTAAAGAGAATTAATACTATTAAATATCTTGAGGACACAAAATAAGTGAGTGAATCTCATATCGGTGCAGCCCAAGATATACATCACAAATTTGAATTCTATCTTGTGGCGCTCACTTTCACTATTGCTGGTTTTGCGATCCAGACCGGAAAGTTTTCAGGAAATTGGTTTGGTGATTTCTTAGAAGCTATTTCATGGTTAGCACTATTTCTTTCGGGAATAATTGGTTTATGGCGGTTGGAGTATTTCCCAGTGATATTTCGAGCTTACGATTGGATACAAACTCGAAATCAACTCATTAAAAACTACAAGGAAAATGAGAAATCTCCAGACCTAGTTAACAAGTGGGAAAAAGAGGTCAAAGAAAACACGCTCAAACTAGAGGCAATTGAAACGGGGAATCTAAAAAAAGCTCAGTGGCAGAAGATCTTTTTTTTGGTAGGACTAGGTACCTTACTGTTTGCGCGATTTCTCTCGCAGCTGAGTGAACATTATTTATCGGTAAGACGATTTTAAATAGGGGTCAGTGCCCTTTGAGTAAGAAGCTCCCGATGAAACGCAAGAAAGTGATTGATTTGGACGATCAGGCGTCCAGGCTCGGCCTGGAGATTTTAAAAGCTGAAGAACAGATTCGGAAGGGTAAAACTGCTTCCTGGTCTGAAATAAAACGCCGGCGTCGTTTGTGACGTTTTAATAGGGGACAGCGCCCTTTATTGACTTTAAATGCCATTTGCTTAGAATGATTCCCCATGCCACGGCAATCTAGAATAGTTTTACCAAACGTCGCCCATCATATTATTCAGCGGGGCAACTATAAGCAATCCGTTTTTAATCGTGAAGCGGATTTTAAAAAATATTGCGAGTGGTTTAAAGAGTACGCAGAAAAATATGGCGTACAGACATATGCATATTGTTTGATGACGAATCATGTCCATTTTATAGTGATGCCCAATACAGAGGATGGGTTGGCAAGGGTTTTTAATACGCTTCATATGAGATACGCTCAGTACGTGAATAAGAGGAGACAGCTGACTGGGCACCTGTGGCAAGGCCGCTTTTTTTCATGCTTATTGGATGAGGAGCATTTGTATCGTGCGATCCGTTACGTAGAACGAAATCCTGTGCGGGCCAAAATGACACAAAAGGCCTGGGAGTATCCATGGTCTAGTGCTAGGGAGCATGTAGGGGAGGGTAAGGCGCTAATTCCATTAGGCTCGTCCTTTGAAATGTCCCCACCAGAATGGAAAGAGTATTTAATAGAATCGGATGATGAGATGGATGAAGAAATTAGACTTAAGACTCAAAGGGGTCTTGCGATCGGTTCGGAGCAATTTCTTAGGGAAGTTGAAAATAAGCTCAATCGCTCACTAGCCTGTTTAAACCCGGGCAGACCGAAAAAAGAGTGGGTAAAAAAGGGCGCTGTCCCCTTTTAACCATGGCCCATTCAAAAAGAGACTACTACGAGATCCTTTCCCTCACGCGGAATGCCGACGGGGAGACCATCAAAAAGGCATACCGCAAGTGCGCGCTCGAGTTCCATCCCGACCGCAATCCCG
>JANNFA010000107.1:0-4694 GCA_031379345.1 Candidatus Omnitrophota bacterium
AATTTCTATGTCGTATCTTCGAATGGGGCGGGTGAGTGGCAGGTCCTTTTAGTGAAAAAAAGCATCCTAGCCAAAGACCCAGCGCTACGCAGGGACTTTTATAGGAATCGCCGTTCCTCCAAGCGAGAGGGGGAGTCCGAAGCCCGATTTGGGTTCAAACAGATCAATAGTTATTTCGGTCCCGAAGAAGGGAACTGGTTTATCAAAATATCTAATGCAGGATTACTGGATGCTCTGGGTTTGGCGTTTGCGGAGAAAACGGTTCTTTCCAAAGAGGAGATCTTCGCTCTTGGCGTTGCTTCTAGAGAAACTGTTTCCGGAGCAACAGTAGCGGCGGGTGTTCAAACGGAAGAGCATATTACGGTTATTCAAAGTTCAGATTTTTTAATATCCGACGTCAGAGCTGAGAGCATTATTCAAAAATTGGAACTTTTAAGCCAAGCGCGTTATGAGGGCGTTGAGCAGGCTTCCAAAGAATCGGCCAATGTTTTTGTTCGTGCCTACTCGGATCATGTGGCTGACTGGTCCACAATCGAATCCAAGTCCGCCGAGGGGCGCGCTTACCGGCGGGCGAGATATTTCAATGAGTTGCGATATGACGACGAGAAGGTGAAGTCCAGGTTAGGTCTCGGCAATAGCCTTCCGACTCTGGCCGCAACTATAAGACATGGAGAATCACCGGCGACCACTCTTTACAATGAAATGTTCGGCCAAAGCAGCCAGAGATTCAAAGATACGGTAACGTCTCTGAAAATAGCCACTATGAGAACCGGCGAAATTGAAGTTTTACTGTCGATTCAAGACACCGACATATTGCCTCTTCAAATTCATCAGTCCAAGCGCAATCCATTCGAGATTTCACATTTGTTTGCAACCAACCCTGTGGCTTTAAAGGGACTCGAAAGCAATATTAGAATCGAGCTGATGAGGAGCGTCGCGGCCTGGCTTAAACAAAGAAATTTTGAAGAGCTTTACCTGATGTACAACAGACAAGATCAGGAAGTCAAAGCCGCCTCTTTCGATTTTATGCTGAGTGTTTTTCAAGAGCTGGCTAAGCCTGGAGAAAAACCCGTTTCAGCTTTTGACAATCGCATGGAAATTGATCTGAGAAAAGTGGATTTTCCTAGCTCGGGCTCAGTTAGCCCATCCGGCGCGAGGTTGGCGGTGAACGGAGCACAGGGGCTGGAAGCCATGGTTGGCGGGAGCGCTAGCCTCAATTATATGCGTACTATCCAAGAAAAAATCAACCCACTCAAGGTTTCCAAAACAGCCTTGTATCTTGGGTCAGCAGCTGATATTTCTACGTTGCTCGCATTGACGGATGCGGACCAGCTTATCCTTATCGATCAAATACCCGCAATAAAGTTGGAAGCGAACGAGGTGGCAGAGTTTAAAGATGCATTCGCTGCCTATGAGCAGCAGAAAATTGACAAGGGGTACATTGAAGGAAAATTTATCAGACCATTCAGGAATCTATTCCCATTTATTATCAATGAACTTGAAAGAATAGGGGCAGAGAGCATTGCTGCCAGTGAAGACGGTGCGGTTTTAAAGATCTCATTTGATTGGAATGGAAGAAATAGAACATTGAGGGTGCTGGGCAATAAAGATGTATCGTCGCCAGAGCAGCTTTCGAACGCACTTCAATTGGATTTGAATATCCAACATGTCGACTATTTTTTACTCAAGGCGGGTGAATACCAAAGTGATTGGGGATTAATGGGTTACGAGTTGACAAAGTTGGTTGCCGAAAAGTACCTTAACGAAAATGGCGCTTTTGTTTTAGATAAAGAAGTCGAAACAAAAGATTTCAAAGACGGTTTCGAGAAGGTCGATGTCCAAAATCCCGATCAGGTTGTTTTTGGTTATCGAGCCAAAGTTCTTGCAGGCTCTGAGGTAGGAGCCACCGTTTATCGTAAGACATCAGCGCGTCCGACTCAGCAAATTGGCGCGCGGTTGGCCGCATTGCCTAGGGAAGGCGCCAGCAATGCCTCGCAGATAGACCTTGGCAGTTTGAGGCTTCTGGCGACCGCGCAGCGAGTTACACCAAGACAGGCGCCCTTTAACTTTTTGTTTACGCCGGCGGCAGTTCTAGGGGAAGTGACATTCGCTCCCGGTGCGCTTCATGTTGCTGCCCCGGGCAACGCATTTGATGTTCCGATCCCCCAGTCTATTATCGAGGAGCTCGGCGCTGAACGCCTTTTTGGCAATGTCCAAGCACCCATCGTTTCAGAGGGTGTACAGGTTTCCGGCAATGGCACCGACAGAGCAGAAGTGGAGCGTATTGTCCGGCTGGTTGGGCGCTCTCTCGGCCGTCTGGTCGCGGATGCAACGCTGTACGATGCATCCAAGACAGTAGAAATACGTTTTGTCGCCGATACAGGGCTTTCATCGGAGGATTCCGCGGATATCGAAAAACTCTTCCAGAGTGTTCAGCGTTTCGCCGGGGGCAAGGTATTGTGGCAGATTGCTCAGGACCCGGCCGGATTCCAGGAGTTGGCTGGCAGCAGCGACCGTGAACGGTACGGCATCGTCTATATGGGAAAACTTACGCAAGAACTGCTGGATGCTGCCCAGGCCGCCCGGGCGGGGGTCGCGGCAGTCTCCTCCGATATCGGCGAGGAGATGCGGCCCGTGCATTTTGCTCAAAGCGTATTTTCTGTTCTCGTGCAGAGGATGGCCAAGCCGACGAGCGAACTTAACCAGGCGTGGGCGAATTTGCGTGCGGATTCTTCAATCGAACTCACTCCAAAAGTATTTGGCAGTCTTAAGATCGTTTCTGGCTCACATCTCGACGACTATCTAAGATTGACATTCAGGATCGTCGCCCTGAACTGGAAACAGATCATGACTTCCACGTATACCGCTTTGAAGGCCATCGGCTCAGCCGCCTGATTTCATTCGTGTTATAATATCTTTATGAAAGTCCTGATCGCTGGATGCGGATATGTGGGCACAGCCCTGGGCGCTGAGCTTGTCAAAGCGGGCCACGAAGTGTGGGGTCTGCGGCGAGACCTTGATGCGGCGCGCGCTCTTGAAGCCCATGGCATCAAACCTATCGTGGCGAACCTTCTCCGCGCCGATACATTGAAAACCCTTCCGTCTGTGGACACCGTCGTTCTGTGTCAGGCGCCTTCAAAAAAAAGCGACGAATATAAAGATGTCTACTTCAACGGGACGCGTACCCTTTTGTCTGTTCTTCCAGAGAAAAGCATCCGAAAGATCATTTTAATCTCAAGCACGAGCGTTTACGCGACCACGGACGGCTCATGGGTGGATGAAGAGACGGATCCGATGGCCGGAAGTCACGGAGACGCGGAATCGCGAGAGAATGCCAAGACCCTCCTCGCGCAGGAAGATCTGGTGATGCATAGCGGCCATCCCGCCATGGTTTTGCGCTTGGCTGGGATTTACGGTCCCGCCCGAAATCGCGTGCGCCCCATTCTGGAGGGGAAGATCAAGCCGGTGTTGACTGAAACTTATATGAATCGCATCCATTTACACGACATCGTGCGCACGATACGACTCTTGCTCGACAAGGGTTCGCCCGGGCAAACGTATCTTGGTTCCGATGACGCGCCGAGCACGCAGCGAGAGTTTTACACCTGGATATTCGAGAAACTTTCTTTATCACTGCCTGCAGCCTCTGCGCAAGTGGAGGGTGGAGCACCGCATGGCTCGAACAAGCGTTGTTCGAACAGAAAACTTAAGGCACTCGGGCTTCAACTTCGTTATCCTAGTTATAAGGAAGGATATCAGCCGGTCATCCAGGACATATTAACGGACGCCGTCCGACGGGGAAGCATTAGTTCGGGAAATTGGATATCACGATGAGTTCTGATGCCTGAACTCAATGCCGCGCTGAACCTCACGAGCGCGATCTTTCTCGTTTTGGGTTACACGTTCATCCGTCAAAAAAATGTGTCCCGCCACAAGTTTTGCATGCTGGCCGCGACTGCTACTTCAGGTTTATTTCTTATTTCGTACCTTTATTATCATGCGATGCATGGAAGTACCCGTTTCCCCGGACAGGGCGGCTGGCGGACGCTGTATTTTTTTATCCTGATCCCGCACACGATTCTCGCCGCCGTGCAAGTGCCGCTCATTTACACGACACTTCGCCACGCGTTGGCCGGTCGTCTAGAAGCCCACCGGCGACTTGCCCGTATCACTCTTCCGATATGGCTCTATGTCTCCGTGACCGGTGTTATGGTCTACTGGATGCTGTATAGAGTGAGTTGGATCTGATCTTCCGGTACCGTGTACCTACCCGGTGCCTATTCATATTCCGTAACCATCGAGCCTAGATAATACATAACAATATGAAAGTAATCATGTTATATATTTAATATCAACCTGGACAAAAAGAGTCCGAGTCAGGTATAATTGTATCAGGAGACAAGACCATGATTCATGTATCGGATAATGCAAAAAAAGCTATCGTGAAATATAAGAGCGAAGAGGGGAAGCCGGATTCGCTTTTGCGAGTGGGTGTTAAGGGGGGCGGTTGTTCGGGTTTTTCCTACGATGTGCGTCTGGACGACAAGGTCGACGAGAAGGCGGACCGTCTATTTGAGGCCGACGGCGTGAAGGTCGTTTGTGACGTCAAAAGCCTGCTCTATCTGACCGGGATGACGCTCGACTATACTTACGAAATGTTAGGCGGCGGGTTCAAGTTTATCAATCCTAACGCC
>JANNFA010000188.1:0-9679 GCA_031379345.1 Candidatus Omnitrophota bacterium
GTACGATGTTTCCACAGGTACCTTCCGCATCAAGGGTGGATACGTGTTCCAATCCCCGACAGGTGGTGAGCGCTGGGTGACGAATGAAGTGCGGAATGTGACGTGGCTGACAAATGGCACCGTCCCATTCGTCGACCTGCAATACTCCTATGACAACTTTGTAACTGCCGGCGTGCCCATTGCGACCAATATTGCCAACAACGGCGACGGACTGACCACGACCTATGCATGGACGGTGCATAATCCGGGTATCACGAACGTTCCTAAAGGCACAAAGCTTCGTGTCGTGAACTCTGCCGACCCGGCCAGCTACCAGGACTTGGGCTTAAGTTTCAACATCGATTATTACAACATCACCTGGGAAATCCGTGACCTTGTCACGAACGCCTCTTTAAGTCAGTTGACGGTGAACGAAGTCAAATCCAGTGACCCTGGATTCATCCAATGGTCGGAGGCGGGTATTTCGACAAATCCGCCGAGATTGCAGAAGACGCCCTATGGCACGTGGGTGGCGACATGGTCCAAGGCAGGCTTTGGCGACGGCGTACAGGTCATTGTGGCGAATGCGGACCAGAGCCTCCTGCTCTACATGGAAACGAGCACGGTGCACATCTGGCTTGCGGATTCACGCACCTCGTACAATCCAACCACGGACGTTCTGGATATTGTAGGCTGGCTCTCGCGCGATGGCTCCATCACGACAGGTGCGGTCAACTCTGTCTACAAGATTTATGATGGCTCCACACTGCTTTATACACTGAATGATAATACGGTCGATTCGGCTGGTTTCTTCAATTTCCAAGTGCTTGCGCCAACGGGTTTCGTGGCAGGCAAAACATACTCCGCTATCTGCGAGGTGACCGTTGGTTCGGGCGGTGTATTTAAGACCCCCACCTCCTTCGAAATCACGACCGCTAGGACTCTTAAAGATGTGGAAAACACCGTGAATGCAAAATTAACTATCTCCACCGCACAATTACAGCAGACTCTTATCCAAAATAAGGATGAAATTAAGGCTGAGCTCGTAGCCCAGAGAGACGTGATTGTGCAGACACTGCAGGATTTTGAAGATACGATCGATACTTCTATCACATCCCTTGAATCCGCCGCTGCGCAGAGCTTAGTTTCCGCTCAGACCCTAGAAGACACAGCTCTCAAGTTCTCCTGGAAGGCGGTCGTCGCGCCGAACCCAGCTCTTTCAGGAACCACGATCATTCTGCAAGCCCAAGGACCTCCCGGATTATTTCCTATTGTCAGCGTTTTCAATAATAGAGATGACCAGGTGATTGCCAACGGGGCGATGCTCGAGGATCCAACTCGCCGAGGGAATTACAGCTACACTTTCGAGGCCGCGCGAGGTTCTTTTGAGCCAGGTCAGGCATATACGTACCTGGTCACGGAAAGTGACGTGACCGGTGGTCTGGTGGCCGGTTCAGGCTTCATTGAATCCATCTCTCTGACTTCGGTGGCCGGTTTGGCTGCGGCAGCTCCGGCAGCTGAAAAGGCGGCCAAGGAAGCAGTGAAGGCCATCAAAGAGCTTGAAGCTTCCATGGCCAAGGGCGGCGATATCAAAGACACGATGAAACTATTAAAGGCGGCTGTGGAGGATCTGAAGTATGCAAATAACAGTGGGCCTGAGAAGGAAGAAAAGCTCATGCGAGAGCGCGTTGCTCAAATAACCAACACATTGCGCAAACTGGCCGGGGAACAAGGGCTGGATTTTGAGGAGCTCTTTACAAAGGCTATCGATGAATCGAGCACCATCCAGGACATTCGAAACCGTACCGGCAATATCAATCAGGCGGTTGAGTTGATCGGGGCGGTCGTCGAAAAACGTTTGGGCGGCGTGGAAGAACCCATAGTTGACGTGCAACTGGAACCGGCTACATAATACACCCATGAGAAATAAGTTCGCCTTCTCCGCGGCCTTCATGGCCTTTTTATGTTTTGGGGTATTCCTGACGGAGGGTCTCTGCGCCGCCGTTCGTATGCGTATCGTTGTGTTGAATCCGTCCGCCACGCTGACGCAGAGCAAATCTATCCGTACGCCTCTTCCAAAAGAAGTCACCATGCAAAACATCAAGGATGATGGCGGGATGGAGATAGAATACGACAACAAGGAAGGCGCATTTGTTGTGTTCAAGAACGATATCCCTCTGGATCCGGGCGAGACGAAGGTCTATGAGATCATCATGGACGACGTCTGGATGCTCAATGAAGACAAACTCGAGAGCCAAAGGGCCCGCACCGAAAAACTCGTCTCAGCCCTAAAAAATACAAAGGCCTATGAGCGCGCCATTCTTATCGGTGAAGGTATATACGCGCATGTAGACCAGATCGTCAAAACACAAAATAATCAGACCGCCACCTCGAATCAACACATCGCCTATTATCGTGATAACCTGCAGTTGGAGGCATCGATAGAAAAAGACATCAACGCGCTAGAGAAGTTTTTAGTGACCGCGGGAGGAACGGTCTCTCTCGACGCGGTCGAGAACGCGGACGTGAACGTGAAAGGTCCGAACCAGAAGACCACCTGGGTCATTATTTTCGTCATCCTGGTCTTTATCGGTATCTTGGGCGGAGTCTTCTATTTCACTTGGCAGGGCCAAGCGGCTTCCAAGGCGAAAGAGAAAGACGAAACTCCTTCGGCTTTTAAAGAAAACACCCCCTCTTAAGGATTGATGGATGCCTGCCGACAGCACCTTCGACGTTCTCATCGCGACACTCGATCGGGTCGTGTTCGAAGGGAAGGGGAGAAGTCTGATTCTGCCGGGAGAAAATGGGGTTTTCGAAGTGCTTCCCTATCATAAGAAACTATTGAGCCGTCTCAAAGAGGGTCCAATTGTATTGGATGGCACCACATTTCCGATCCGCCGGGGGGTCGCAAAGGTGGGTCCTACGGATGTGACAGTGATTGTCGAGGAGGCGCGCTAGTGCCTAACCAAGCGGCTGTTGTTCTCATCTTTGTTTTTGCCATCTTGGGCCCTTGTCTCATCATCGCTGCCACGGGATATGCCAGCATTGCCGCCTTGGGACGGAACCCCTCCGCCGCTCCTAAGATTTTTACTGCGATGATCATGATGGTCATCTTTGGCACCGCCATATCCATCGTCTCTCTCCTAGTGCTTTTCCAGGTATACGTTCCCGGTAAATAGCCCTAACTACCTCAAATAGAATGAGTTAAGAGTCTTATGTATTTCTTGCAATTTAAGTTAACCTATGGTAATATTTGATTAAGTATAGTAATTATTGTATACAATTGATGTAATCGAGGAAACTCCATGTTTTGGCTTTGGCTGGTTCTAATCCAACTTTTCATATTCACAATGCTTGTGCTCTTTTTGCGTGTTCTTTTGACGCGAAATATCACGACGGCGACGGCTCATCTTCACGAGCTCAATCAGGATTACAATGAAAAGGTGGAGGCAGCCAATAAAAAGAAGGCGGAAGTGGACCATTATTACAATGAAATGCTACTCAAAGCCAAATCGGATTCGGAAAAACAGAAAGTAGCCATCCTGCGCGAGGCGCAAGAGACGCAGGAAGCGGTTCTGAAGGACGCCCGTCGGCAGGGAGAGGACATCATTGCCAACGCTCACAAGGCCAAGGAGCAGGCCTTACAAGAAATTGATGCTCGCGTCGAAGCACTCGCCCAGGTAAAGGCTTCCGAACTCATGCACGAAGTGCTGACGTCAGAGATGAGCGAGAGTCTTCACCAGCTTTGGGTCAAGGAACTTTTGAAGACCGGTCTGGATGACCTCGATAAACTGCACCTTCCCGAGGACGCAACGGAGATACGCGTCCAGTCGGCATTTCCTCTTTCCGCAGACCAAAAAGCCACACTGCAAAAAAAATTCAAAGGGATTTTTGAAAAAGAGATGCCGCTTGTCGAAGAATTGAGCCCGGACCTTGTCGCGGGGCTCCGTATCCGTCTGGGAAGTGTGCTCATCGATGGAAGTTTACAGTTTAAAATCAAAGAGATCGCTAGAGATGCCAACCACGTCTAAAAAAGAAGCCGCCGCAGGGGTCAAATTCGAGGTCCGTGAAGTCGGACGCGTGAGTTCTGTGAAGCAGTTCATCGTCCTTGCGACAGGGCTTCCCTCCTGCATCAATGGCCAGACAGTCGAGTTCCAGAGGGGAATGAAGGGTTTTGTGATGGGTTTTTCGGGTGAGAAAACGCAGATCCTTGTGCTGGGTTCGGCCAAGGGCATACGCGCCGGTGATGAGATTTATAATCGCGGCGAAGCATTTGTTTTGCCGACGGGCCAGGCTTTTTTGGGTCGCGTCGTGAACGCCCTTTGCGAGCCGCAAGACGGGCTGGGGCCGATCGTCCACGATGAGAAGCGGACGGTTTTCCAAGAAGCACCGGCGGTACTCGATCGCGAGCAGCTGGGACAGACGCTGGAGACCGGGACGCTCGCATTGGATGCGGGTATCCCGATTGCGCGCGGACAAAGACAGCTCATCATCGGTGACCGTGGCATTGGAAAAACAACCATAGCGGTGGACGCTATCTTGAGCCAAAAGGGCAAGGATGTTGTCTGCATCTATTGCTGCATTGGAAAACCCTATTCAAGCTTGGTAAAACTTTTGAGCCTTTTCCACGAACGGGAGGCGATGCCCTATACGATCGTCCTGTCGGCCGTCGCGTCGACTTCTCCCGGCGAACAGTTCGTGGCGCCTTACGCGGCTTCGATGTTGGGCGAATATTTTATGAATCAAGGCAAGGACGTGTTGGTCGTATTTGACGATCTCACAAAGCATGCCTGGGTATACCGCCAGATTTCGCTTCTTTTGGAACGCCCCCCAGGCCGCGAAGCGTATCCAGGTGATATCTTCTATATACATTCGCAACTTTTGGAGCGCGCAGCCCGAATGACGAAGGAGCTGAAGGGCGGATCCATGACGTTTCTGCCTATCATTGAGATTTTGCAGGGAGACATGACCGGTTATGTGCCGACGAACCTGATCTCCATTACCGACGGACAAGTTTACTTCAGTACCGCGCTCTACAATAAAGGCATAAAACCTCCCATAGATTTCGGTCTTTCCGTTTCGCGTATCGGAAATAAGGGACAGTGGCCGGCGATGAAGGACGTGTCGAAGATGCTTCGCTTGGAATATCTTCAATACCAGGAGCTCCTGCAGATGACACAGCTTCGGTCGGGAGGTATTTCGAAGGAGTCCGAACAAAAATTAAAACGCGGCGAGGCACTTTCGCATCTCTTGACCCAGTACAAGCACCGCCCGATCTCGGTTCCCGAGCAAGTGTTCTGTCTGATGGCGCTTTCTAATGGACTTCTCGATGGTCTATCCGGCGAAGATGTTAAGAAATACCGCGGCGAGATCCAGGCGTTTGTGGGTGCAGAGGACCCAAAACTTCTCCAAGAACTTGTCGAAACGCGGAAAATCACCGACACGACGAAGGAAAAATTCCTAAAGATCATCCGCCGCTATTTCCAGACGCAAGCGGAGAAAGGCTGACATGCTTCCAGCGGTCCACCTTAAAAAGAACATCGATTTCAACAAGGGCTTCCGGTCTTTGCTGGAGGTCCTGAAGCTTGTCGCGGTGAGCGAATACCACAATCTGGAGCACCGCTTCCGCACCAATGATCGTCTGACGACGCTCCTGGGAGAGTTCTTTGACGCGGTGGACCTGACCGCGATTGACCACCCTTTTCTCAACCCGAAGGGGCAGCCCTGTATCGTGGCGGTGACCTCCGACGCGGGTCTTTTAGGAGGTATGAACAATAATGTCATCCAGAAAGCGATTGATATCACGCGCCAGTCGAATGGAAAACTTCTCATCATCGGCGAGCGCGGGCTGCCGTATGTCCAGGAGGCCGGTCTGCCTTTCACCTCCTACCCGGGTATTGTCGACGCAAAGCGCTACAGTCAGGCGTTGGAGATACGCGATTTTATCCTGGAGAAGGTCCTGAAAAATGAATACGGCCCGGTGCACGTGGTGTATCCCCGCGCCCATAGCTTCACGACGCATCGCACCGAAGCGGTGACGCTCGTCCCATTCCAGTCCATCAAAAAAGAAGAGGTGGCTACCGATGGACACCGCATGCCGTCCGCAGGCGTCATTCTCGAGTCCGCGCCGGCCGATGTCGCGGAATATCTCGTGTCCCTAGTCGTTGCACAGCGTTTTTTCGATATCTTCGGTTATGCGCGCATCTGTGAGCAGGCCGCACGTTATCTACATTTGGAAGAAAGCTGCAACAAGATCCAGGAGATGAACAAAAAACTCTACCTCCAGTATTTCCGGCGTCGTCATGAGGTGATCGATGCCAATATGCGCGATTTATTTGCGTCGAGAGCCCTTTATGCCAACAAATGAGAATGGGAAGACCTTAGTGCCTGGAAAAGTAGTGAGTGTCCAGGGGCCGGTGGTGGACGTGCAGTTCACGAAGGAAAGCGACCTGCCGGATATCCATCAGGTCATTCATGTCACGGCCACGGACGGACGTGTGATCACCCTAGAGGTGGGCGAGCATGTCCCCGGCAATATCGCGCGCTGCATCGCCATCCAATCGACCCTCAATGTACAGCGCAACGCAGCGGGCCGTCCCGCAGGAAAACAGATCGAGATTCCTGTCGGGGACTGCCTCTATGAGCGCGTCATCAGCTGCACGGGTGACCCCCTAGACAAGGACGGCCCTATTACAGCCAGTCAGTTCGCGCCCATCCGCCGCTCTGATACCGGCACGAAGGTGCCTAACTTTCGCACAGAGAGAAGGAAAAAAGATGAGATCCTGGAAACGGGCATCAAGATCCTCGATCTGCTATATCCCCTAGTGAAGGGGACGAAGACAGGAATCCTCGGCGGCGCCGGTCTTGGAAAATCTGTTCTGATGCTCGAGATTATTCAGCATATCGTGCAGAAACATCAGGGCAGCTGCGTCTTTGCCGGTATCGGTGAGCGTTTGCGCGAAGGCAATGAACTTTATTATGAACTGCGGGAACATAACCTACACAAGAAAACCATGATGGTGTTCGGACAGATGAACGATCCGCCGGGCGCCCGTGCCGCGGTGGCTTTTACGGGCATCACGATGGCCGAGGCTGTGCAGAAGCAGAACAAAGACGTGATCTTCTTCGCGGACAACGTGTTCCGTTTTATCCAGGCGGGTGCTGAGATCTCGACATTGCTCGGGCGCGTTCCGTCCGAGACCGGTTATCAACCGACGCTGATGGCCGAGTCGGGCGAGTTCCATGAGCGCATCCGTGATTCCCAGGGCGTGGGCGGTTCCATCACCTCTATCGAAGCCGTGTACGTGCCCGCCGACGATTTGACCGACCCGGCGGTCGTGGCCGTGTTCACGTTCCTGAATTCTTTGATGGTGCTGTCACGCGAACGCGTGCAGATGGGTCTGTATCCGGCCATCGACCCTCTGCAATCTTCGTCTTCAAATCTGGATCCGGATATTGTGGGGCAGAGGCACTACGATGTGTCGCAGGAAGTGATCCGTCTTTTTCAGCGCTATGAGGAATTGCGGCGCATCGTCATGGTCATCGGGATTGATGAGCTTTCAAAAGCAGACCGCACGTTGTATGAGCGTGCGCGTAAGATACAGAACTTTCTAACACAGCCTTTTGCGGTGGCCGAGAAATTTACCGGAAAAAAGGGTGACCATGTGGAGATCCGCCAGACTCTGGACGGCTGCGAGCGTATTTTGAATGGCCAGATGGATAAAAGATCAGAATCCGAGTTTTACATGATCGGACCTCTGCCGTGATTTCCAAGGCCGATACGCTGTTCTCCCGCGCGCTTGTGGATAAGGGGTTGGTGAGCCCTGCGGTGATCCAGCCCTTTCTCGACGAAGCCGCGAAGTCCAAGGAAGGCCTAATGGGGCTTCTTCTTAAGCGTAATGTGCTCGCCGAGGACGTGCTCCTTAAGAATCTTTCCGAGTGCCTGAAGGTGCCGTATCTCGGTTTAAACGAACTTGTCTCGGAACCGGGCTTGACCGAAAAGATTCCGCTCAAGGTCGCCGAATACTATAAGTTTGTGCCCCTCCGCTTGGATAAGAAGAAACTCACAGTCGCGATCGCCGGTCCGATGGACACGCGCGCGCAGGATGATATCCGCGCGCATCTGGGATTCGAGGTGGAGATGGTTCTCGCGCGCTCGACGGATGTGGTCGAGGCGCTGAAGAAGGCCTACGGCTTTGCGGCCGGGGCAATCGGGGAGATGGTTGAAAAACAAGCGCTGACTCCTTCCAAAGGAGAGCCCATCGCGGCCTTCGACAGGATAGAATCCATCGATGCGCTCGACAAGATGGCCGGTGATGCCACGATCGCGAAACTCGTGAACCAAATCATCTTTGAGGCCTACCAAAAGCGCGCGACGGACATCCATATTGAACCCTATCGCGGCAAGGTGAAGCTGCGCTACCGCATCGATGGTGTACTATATGATGCGAAGGTTCCCAACGAAATCGCTCGATTTATCATGCCAATTCTTTCACGCATCAAGATCATGTCAAACTTAAACATCGTTGAAAAAAGACTGCCGCAGGACGGCCGCGCCATTGTAAAGGTAGAGGATACTCAATTAGATCTGCGTGTGTCTTCCATTCCAACGCCCTACGGCGAAAGTGTGGTCATTCGCATGCTGCCGATGAACCGGATATTCGACCTTGAAAAACTGGGCCTGGGCGCAAAACAGCGCGAGGCGTTTGAAACACTGATCAACAAGCCTCATGGTGTTGTCTTTATCACCGGTCCGACCGGCAGTGGTAAAAGCACGACCTTGTATGCCTGTCTCAACAAAATCAATACCGACGAACGTAAGATCATTACGATCGAAGACCCGGTCGAATACGAGATGGACGGAGTCACGCAGATCCAGGTGGCGTCTTCCATCGGTCTGGATTTCGCGCGTGGATTGCGCAGCATGCTGCGTCACGACCCGGACGTGATGATGGTGGGAGAGGTCCGCGATCTGGAGACGGCCGAAATGGCCATTCGCGTCGCGCTTACCGGGCATTTGGTCTTTTCCACGCTTCACACAAACGACGCTGCCTCAGGCATCACGCGTCTGGTCGATATCGGCATCCAGCCCTATCTTGTCGCTTCCTCCGTGGAAGCGTTTATCGCGCAGCGCCTGATACGTGTCCTCTGCAAAGAGTGCAAGGAAGAGGACAAGGACTTTCCGGCCGAAATGAAACAACGAATCGCCAAAGAGATGAGCGTCAGTCCCGCCTCGTTCAAGATTCTGCACGGAAAAGGGTGCAATCAGTGTAATTTTACGGGTTTTTGGGGGCGCATCGCGATCTATGAGCTCCTGCTTTTGACCGAGAAGGTAAAACAACTCATCATGAAACGCGTGCCGGCCGGGGACGTGAAGCGCGAAGCCGTTTCGCACGGAATGCGTACGCTGAGACAAGATGGCTGGCAGAAAGTATTGGACGGTTTTACGACTCCGGGTGAGGTGATAGACTCCACTCCTCTGGACGAAGAGGACGGCGATGCCGATGACCAGGATGCGTTCATCACGGCCGTGAAGTTGCAGGAAGTGATGAGTAAAGTCCCGAGTTATGCGCCGACCGACCGCACGCAGGAGCGTCGGCTTTTTCAACGGCTGACCGCCAATGTCACCGTTCATTATCGCCTCGTAAAGAACGCGCGGCTTCCCGAACAACTTTCCGAAGACGGCGCGTTTGAATCGAAC
>JANNFA010000195.1:0-10323 GCA_031379345.1 Candidatus Omnitrophota bacterium
TAGTCCAAATTCACGGCGACAAAGTCGAATATTTCCATGAAGAAGGAAAGGCCGTCGGAACCGGCCACGTGGTCATCGACTACGAAGGTGCGAAGCTGGAGGCGGACAAGATCACGGTCTACACCGAGACTAAGAAGGCTCTCGCAGAAGGCCATGTGACTCTTACGCAAGAGGGCAGTGTCTACACAGGCAGCTCGGCGGAATACGATTTCCAAAATAAAAAAGGAAACGTACAAAAGATGTCGGCCGAGATCGAAAAGACCTATTACGGCCGTGCCAGCCGCGTGGAACGCGTGGATGCCGATCATTTCCGCTTAAGCGAAGGTTCCTTCACGACCTGCTGCTGCTCTCAAGAGGAGCCTTTCTACAAGGTGCAGGCGCAAACCATTGATTATTACCCGGGCAATAAAGTCGTGATGCGCAACGCGCTCATGTACATCAAAGGCATTCCCATCCTTTTCATCCCGTATTTTGAGCAGTCGTTCATCAATTTTGACCGCTTCCCGGTCCATCTGGCGCCCGGGATGCGTGACGAATGGGGGCCGTTTCTTCTCAGCAAATGGCGCTGGAGTCTGGTCGACCGTCCCGATATTAAATTTAAAGGAAATCTGCTTGCCGATTACCGTGTCAAACGCGGCGCAGGCGGCGGAGCCGAAGGTTTCTACAGCGGCGATAAAGTCGGGCGCGGCGTGATCCGCGGCTACTATACGCGCGATGAGAACGCGCCCGAGTTGGTGAACGACGACCGCAGCCGGATGCAATGGCGTCATCAGTCGAAACTTTCGCCGGACACGACGCTGACGGCCGAGTTCACCAAGCTCAGCGACGCGCTGGTCACAAAGGATTTTTTCTACCATGAGGAATACGAAAAAGACATCGCACCTGACAATTACGTTTCCATCATCAAAGCGACGCCGAACTACACATTGAGCCTGCTTGAGCGCCCGCGCGTGAACGATTTTTTCAATTCGGTCGAACGCAATCCGGAGATCCGTTTTGACACGCACAATCAGCAGCTTTTTGACACGCCGTTCTATTTCCGTAATGAGGACCAGTTCTCAAACTTAAAACGCATGCCGGCTGAATCCGACGATGGGGTGGACGTGCTCCGATTTGACACGAACGAGACTCTGACCTACGCGGGGCATGTCGGCGACCTGTCGGTCGTGCCGCATGTGGGCACCCGCCAGACCTATTATTCGCGCATCGCGCAAGATGATCGCGACCTTGTGCGGGGAGTGCTTGATGCGGGCGTTGACTTGAGCGTCCATTTCTACAAGACCTATGAAGTGTATACGCGTGCTCTGGGTCTTGATATTAACCAGATGAGACATATTTTCACGCCCACCTTCAGCTACAACTACCGCCATAACCCGACCGTCAGTCGGACATTGCTCGAACAGTTCGACGCACTCGACGCCATCGACAAGGACAATTTCATACGGCTCAATTTTGAAAGTAAGTTCCAGACCAAGGAACATGCCGCGGATGGCGCGCTTGTCACACGAGACTTCGCACGCATCATCCCTTTTCTGGATATCGACGAACACACCGGCCGCCTTGAGAACGTCGGGTTCGATGCGGAGCTTCGTCCTTATTCCTGGCTGGGCATCGAATCGGATGCGACTTACGATGCGAACACGCGTGATTTTGACACGGCCAACTTCGATGTGTACTGGGAGCGCGGCCGCTGGAGGGTGGGGATCGGTCAGCGTTATGTGCAGGACCAGTCGAGCCAGACCACCGCCGAGATAAGGCTCAAATGGAACGAGGAATGGGAGTTCCGCGTGTATGACCGCTTCGAGTTCGAGGAAGGGACCTCCAAAGAGTTCGAGTTTACCGCCTCAAAGGCGTTCGAGTGTGTCATCACGGATTTTACTTACAATCGCCGGGAAGGGGATACGTTCTTCGTCACCTTGCGTTTAAAAGCATTCCCGACTGTGCCGTTCACATTGAGCCAGTCTTACAGTCAACCGAAAGCTTCTCAGCAGGGATAAAGTCATCATGAAGATATCCGTCGTTGGTACCGGTTATGTCGGCCTTGTTTCCGGTGCTTGTTTCGCGAGTCTTGGCAATGAAGTGATTTGCGTCGACATCGACGCAAAGAAAATTGCAATGCTCAAAAAAGGCCGCACGCCCATCTATGAGCCGGGCCTCGAGGAGCTGGTTCAACAGCATATAAAAAGCGGCAACCTTACCTTTACAACGGACCTGCGTGCAGCGGCCCGGAAAACAGATGTGATCTTTATTGCGGTGGGCACGCCCCCGCTCCCCAATGGAGAGGCCGACCTGAGCAGTATCGAGGTGGTCGCCCGCACGATCGCCAAGGAGATCGGGCGTTACAAGCTAGTCGTCGAAAAAAGCACGGTGCCTGTCCAGACAGGGGCGTGGATCGCCAAAACGGTGCGTCGTTACGCGAAAAAAGGCGCACAATTTGATGTTGCGTCCAATCCGGAATTTCTACGTGAGGGCAGCGCCGTGCAGGATTTTATGAATCCCGACCGCGTAGTGCTGGGCGTCGAGTCCAAAAAAGCACGCGACATCCTGAACGACCTTTATAAGCCGCTCAAAGCCCCCATTGTATTTACTGATATCAAGAGCGCCGAGATCATCAAGCACGCGTCCAACTCTTTTCTCGCCATGAAGATCTCTTTTATCAACGCCATCAGCCGTATCTGTGAGCGGGTGGGAGCTGACGTGGAGCAGGTCGCGTCGGGCATGGGGCTCGACCGGCGTATCGGGAAAAATTTCCTGAATGCCGGCCTCGGTTTTGGCGGTTTCTGTTTTCCAAAAGACCTATCGGCATTTATCCGCATCTCCGAGAAGCTCGGATATGATTTCGAACTCTTGAAGGCCGTGGAAAAGATCAACGAGGAGCAGAAGCAATATTTCGTACGTAAGATCGAAGCGGCGCTCCGGAGTCTGCACGGCAAGACCGTCGCGGTCCTGGGTCTCGCATTCAAGCCCAATACGGATGACATGCGCTTCGCACCTAGTCTGGACATCATCGCCGCGCTTCAGGAGAGAGGGGCGAAAATAAATGCGTATGACCCACATGCGATGGAGAAGGCCAAAGAGGCGCTGACGAAAGTGAATTTTTTCACCAATCCCTATGCGGCTTGCAGCAAGGCGGATTGCGCGGTCATTTTGACGGAGTGGAACGAGTTCAAAGAGCTCGATCTTGGAAAACTAAAGAAGGTCTTGGCGCAGCCGGTGGTTGTGGATGGTCGTAATATCTACGATCCGGCTAAAATGAAGCAACTTGGTTTCAGGTATTTCTCGGTCGGGAGGCCGCAATAATGGAAGACATCAAAGGGATCATCCTTGCCGGGGGCTTGGGCACTCGGCTCAGTCCGCTTACAAAGATCACGAACAAGCATCTTTTGCCTATCTATGACCAGCCGATGATCTTTCATCCTCTAAAGCGCCTGGTCGAAGCCGGAATCACGGATATCTTGATCGTGACCGGAGGCCAGCATGCGGGTGAATTTTTACGGCTCTTGGGCGACGGGAGCCAGTTTGGTCTCAAGCGTATCAATTATACCTATCAGGAAGGAGAGGGAGGCATCGCGCAGGCTTTGGGGCTGGCACGCCATTTTGCCGACGGCAAGCGCATGGTTGTGATCCTTGGGGACAATATTTTTGAAAAGAGCTTGAAGCCCTATGTCGACCGTTTTCGCAAGCAGAAGAAGGGCGCTCGCGTGCTTTTGAAGACCGTGCACGACCCGCAGCGCTTCGGAGTGGCCACATTGAAAGGCCCCCATATCGCCGGCATCGAGGAAAAACCATCAAAACCAAAATCCAGACTTGCGGTGACCGGCGTGTACATGTATGACGAGCATGTGTTCGAGATCGTGAAGACGCTCAAGCCGTCGCGGCGTGGCGAGATGGAGATCACCGATGTGAACAACGCCTATGTCCGCACGAATGCGCTTGAGTACGACGTGCTGTCGGGTTGGTGGACGGACAGCGGCACGTTTGATTCGCTCCTGCATGCGAACGTCCTTGTCGCCAAACAGAGGAGAAACAAATGAAAGCGCTAGTCACCGGGGGTGCCGGATTTATCGGCTCACAGCTCATCAAGACGTGGCTTCAGATCGACCCTAAAGTCTCAATCACCAATCTCGATAAACTTACCTACAGCGGCGACTTGAAGCGCCTGGAAGAACTGCGCGGCAACAAGCGGTATCATTTTGTGCATGGCGATATCTGCGATGCGAAGGCCGTACGCAAAGCGATGGAAGGATGCTCGGTCGTGGTCCATCTGGCCGCCGAGACGCATGTGGACCGCTCGCTCTATGACGGAAAGACATTTTTCGAGTCAAACGTAGAGGGGACCCGCGTGATGCTGGAAGAAGCCAAAGAGGCTCATATTGAGCGCTTCGTACACGTTAGCACTGATGAGGTGTATGGCAGTCGAGCGCACGGATATTTCAAGGAGGGGGATGCGCTGGCCCCTTCTAGTCCGTATTCGGTATCCAAGGCGGCCGGTGATCTTTTGGCTATTTCTTATCATACCACGTTCGGACTTCCGGTCGTGGTCACGCGCGGCTCGAACACCTTCGGTCCTTTTCAGTATCCGGAAAAAGTCATCCCGCTTTTTGTCTCCAATGCTATCGCCGGCGAAGCGTTGCCGCTTTACGGCGACGGCCGGCAGATACGTAATTGGATCTATGTGGAGGACCATGCACGTGCGATCCTGCACGCTTTAAAAAAGGGTAAGCCCGGCGAAGTCTACAATATCTCCTCCGCGACCGAGTTGGAGAATATCGTGCTGACTAAAAAACTCTTAAATCTTCTCGGTAAATCCGTGAAGCTCATCAAGCGCGTGAAGGACCGGCCCGGCCATGACCGGCGCTACGCCATCGACTCCGCCAAGCTCCGCGCGCTGGGATGGAAAGAGAAGGCCGTGTTTGACCGTGCTTTCGCGGACACGGTCCTCTGGTACGAATATCACCAGAGCTGGTGGAAGGCGATCAAAGCGAAGCAGAATGAATTCCAGTCCTTTTACCGCAAAGCGTACGCCGGCCGCGTCAAGGTCTAGCTTGACGGTCCTCGTTACGGGGTCTACCGGCATGCTTGGCCGGGTACTCTGCGGACTCCTCAAAAAAAACGACTCCGTCCTCGGTCTTTCTCGCAATGGCGCGGACGGGTCTCTGCGTTGTGACCTGTCCAACGAAAGTGCGCTGCGGCGAATATTCGAAGAGAATTCGATCGACCTGGTCGTAAATACGGCCGCCTACTCGGATGTGGACGGCTGTGAACGGGATCCCGGGCTGGCATACTCGTCCAACGCACTTTCCTGCAAAAACCTTTCGCTTCTCTGCGGCACAAAAAAGATCCCGTGGGTGCATGTGAGCACCGACTACGTGTTCGACGGCGACAAGCGCCAGCCTTATACCGAAGAAGACAAGACGTTCCCTAAGTGCAACTATGGCCTTACCAAATGGATGGGCGAATACTATGCAGCAAACTCCGCTGCCCCCTGCGCCATTGTACGCACAAGCTGGCTTTTTGGACCCGGGAACCCTAAAACATTCGTGAATTGGGTCTCGGCGCGTCTTAAGATCGAAGGGGCCGCCTCGGTCCTAGATAATCAAACATCCTCGCCAACTTCAGTAAAGGACCTTTCGGAGGCAATCGTAAAAATTTCAAGATCGCTTGTGGAAACAAAAAACAAAAAACGTAATGAAGTATTTCATGTATGCAATCACGGTGCGACAACCCATAAGGGCATCGCCGAATTTATTCGTGATCATAAGTTTCAGAAGGCAACGATTCAAAAGATCGACCTCAGTGCGTTTCCTAACAGGCCTGCTATCCGGCCTAAGTATTCGGTGATGGATCCAGGGAAGATTGAAAAGATGCTTGGAATTAAAATGCGTCCCTGGCAGGAAAGTCTAAAAGAATACATCCAAGAATGCGCGTTCTAATTACGGGCGCGACCGGTTTTGTTGGTCGTCATCTTTCAATCTTGGCTCTTTCTAGAAAAGGAACGCGTGTGTATGGTCTCGTACGCCGCTCTTCAGACGATCTCGTCCGCGGAGCGGTCCCGGTGCGGGGCGACCTTCTCAGTAAGAAATCGATGATCGACGTTCTCCTCAAAGTGCGGCCGGACCGTATCTATCACTTGGCAGGCCAGGCCTCGGTCGCGCGTTCCTGGAAAGACCCAAAAATGACGCTAGATGTGAACGTGGGCGGGACTCGCGCGCTGCTGGAAGCTGCGCATAGAACCGGTTCGAAGGCGCGGATCCTTATCTGCGGTTCGGCGGATGAATATGGCGCGTCGGCCCGCAGGCGGGGAAAGATCACCGAAAATTTTCCTCTTAAACCAGTGAGCCCCTATGGAGTCTCCAAGCTTGCGCAGAGTATTTTAGGGCTTCATTATTTTTCTACCTACGGTCTTTGGGTCGTGCGCACGCGTGCCTTCAACCATATCGGTCCCGGCCAGCGGGCGCATTTCGTCGTGCCTAGTTTTGCGAGGCAGATCGCGGATATTTCAGCCGGGATGCAGAAGCCGGAGATCAAGGTTGGAAATCTAGCCGCTGTGCGTGATTTCACGGATGTCCGCGATGTGGTGCGTGCCTACTGGCTGGCTTTGGAAAAAGGCAAAGCGGGGGAAGTCTACAACGTCTGCAGCGGCCGGCCCCGCCGCGTGGCGGAAATTCTGCGGTTTTATTTACGGGTTTCGTCAGTTAAGATAAAGGTCAGCCAAGACCGGTCGCGCCTGCGCGCATCGGACATGCCGCGTCTGGTGGGGGATGCCCGCAAGCTTGCGCGGGACACCCGGTGGAAACCGCGCGTCCGTTTTGAAACGACGCTGCGAGACGTTTTGAATGAGGCAAAGGGAAGAAAATGACCGAAGCACCTAAAAAGATCCTGGTGACGGGCGGGGCCGGATTCCTTGGGTCCCATCTGTGCGAAAATTTCCTGCAAAAAGGCCACGAAGTCACGGCGATCGATAATTTTATCACCGGCTCACCTGACAACGTCGCTCACCTTTTATCGAACAGTCGATTCCGTCTTGTGAAACACGATATTTCAACCCCCTATCAACCCACCGGATCGGTGGATGCCATCCTAAACTTTGCTTCGCCGGCAAGTCCGCCTGATTACATACGCTACGGAATGGAGACTCTGGATGCGGGCTCTCTGGGCACGCGGAATATGCTTGAACTTGCCCGGTCAAAAAAAGCGTGTTTTTTAATGGCCTCCACAAGCGAGGTCTACGGCGATCCGCTGGCGCAGCCCCAAGCGGAAACCTACTGGGGCAATGTGAACTCCATCGGCCCTCGCAGCGTCTATGACGAAGCGAAGCGTTTTTCCGAAGCGCTCACCATGGCCTACCACCGTTATCACAGGGTCGACACGAAGATTGTCCGCATCTTCAACACATACGGACCCCGTATGGGTGTTGAGGACGGGCGTGTGATTCCGAATTTTATCTCGCAAGCGCTTCTTGGCAAGCCCATCACGCTTTATGGGGACGGTTCGCAGACGCGGAGCTATTGTTATGTCACTGACCTTGTCGCCGGGATAGAGAAACTTCTTTTCTCGGAACTGCATGAGCCGGTGAACCTCGGGAACCCCATCGAGTTGACCGTGAAACAGCTCGCAGCCGTCATTCTGCAGATGACCGGTTCCAAAAGCTCATTTGTCCAAAAAGAGCTGCCTCCTGACGACCCGAAAGTGCGTTGCCCCGACATCACCCGCGCGCGCCGCGAGTTGGGCTGGGAGCCGCGCATCGGCCTCGAAGAAGGTCTCGGACAAACAATATCCTATTTTCAGACTCAACTTTCGCACAAGTGACCCCACCAGTCGGCGGGCTAGCACTTTCTATTGTTATCCCGGTGTTCAATGAGGAAAGGAACATCGCGGAAACGCTACGTCGTATCGCGGCCTACTTTTCCCTGAGGA
Organism: Candidatus Omnitrophota bacterium; assembly: GCA_031379345.1. GTDB lineage: Bacteria > Omnitrophota > Gorgyraeia > 2-02-FULL-51-18 > 2-02-FULL-51-18 > JAHFFM01. Next base: position 7,918 of record JANNFA010000195.1, read on the forward strand.
ATCTGAGCTGGGAAGTGCTGGTTTCCGATGACGGTTCCACCGATGGGACGGGGGAGGCGGTCCGGAAGTTTGCCTCCGAAAACCCCAGGCATCTCATCCGCCTTGTTTCCAGTTCACCCAATCACGGGAAAGGTTTTGCCGCGCGGCGAGGCATGTTGGCGGCTTCGGGCCGTTTTGTTCTTTTCTCCGACGCGGACTTGTCCGCCCCGATCAAGGAGGCGGACAAACTTATCAAAGCCCTGGAGAACGGGGCCGATGTTTCGATCGGCTCGCGCGGCGTGCGGGCGAAGGATTGCGACGTGCAGCAAAGTCTAAAGAGACGTTTCTCAGGCCGCGTGTTCAACCTGTTCGTGCGCGCGTTCGTCCTGCCGGACGTGCATGATTCCCAATGCGGGTTCAAGTGTTTTACGAGAGAGGCTGTTCAAAAGCTGTTTCCCCAGCAAAAACTGGACGGTTTCTGTTTTGACGTCGAAGTGCTGTATCTGGCCAAGCGCGCCGGTTTGAAAGTGGTCGAAGTCCCTGTGATGTGGAGTGAAGGGAAGGACAGCAAGATCCGCCTCGTCCGCGATTCCATCCGCATGGTGAAGGACATGCTTCTTATCAAAAAACTCCATCCGTGAATGCATAGGGGACACATCACTAAATTAATTTAGTGATGTGTCCCTCATTAGCCCCAACCCGTCTGTTAATCGACAAAAAAATGTTGAAAATAAAGTGAACGAAAAAGAGGCCCTCGCGCATCTAGTATTATAAGAGGAGGAGCCAGTATGCCCAGAATAGCTCGTGTAGTCGCCCCAGGGATCCCGCACCATGTCGTTCAGCGTGGTGTCCGACGGATGCAAGTGTTTATCAGAGAATCAGATAAGGCGGATTATCTAGAAATTCTTAAGCATCAATCACAGCGTTTTGGCGTTGATATTTGGGCCTATTGCCTGATGGATAACCATGTTCACTTGATCGCTGTGCCTGGGGCCAGCGACAGTCTTGCCAAGGCCATTGGACAAACTCATCTCCATTACACGCGAATGGTTAATTTCCGGGAAGGCTGGAAGGGGTATCTTTGGGAGGGTCGATTCAAAAGTTACGTGCTCGACGAAAGTTATCTGTATGCGGCCGTGCGGTATGTTGAGCAAAATCCGGTCAAGGCGGGTATTGCTGGAAAAGCGGAAGACTATCCCTGGTCTAGTGCTCGATCCCATGCGTATAAGGTACCCAATCCAGTTTTATCCGATTGTTTTCTGATCTCTGAAATATCCAATTGGTCAGAGTTTCTACAGATGCCTTCCGAGAGCCAGGAGTTTGAGCAGCACCTAAAAACTGGCAGGCCGCTCGGTGATGATGAGTTTGTAAATAGACTTGAGATGTCGCTCGGGCGTATACTGCATAAAAGCAAGACCGGCCCAAGTAAAAAGGGACACATAACTAAATTAGTTTAGTAATGTGTCCCTAAAATTTCGGTATAGGTATATTGAGGGCGACAATGGAAGTTTTCTACTCCGAAGACAAAAATCTTCCAACGCACGAACAACTTAACGCTCTTCGTGCCAAAACGGGGGAGCCGACTCAATTCAATTGGAGACAAATTCTAGATGTGCAGGCGGCTGCCGTAGTAACTGCGTGGAGCGGTGAAGAACTTGTTGGGATAGGCACATTAAGAAAATTAGGTGATAGTGAGTGCAATTTTGGTGATTGGTGTGTTGAGCAGGCTTATCGGGAGAGAGGTGTTGGATCCGCAATAGCTAATAGACTAGAAAAGAAGGCGAGAGAACTGGGGTATAAAACTATATGTGCAGATTCTGTATCAAAGGAAGCAAAAACAAGGCTTAAAAAAATGGGATATCGCGAAATAAAACAAAACGGCGAGAAAACTGACTACCACAAACATTTAATAGGATTACATGAATGCGGAATTTGTTTGAAGTGACCACCAGATTGATGTTCCAAAATAGACTTATCGTGGATCGTGAAGCGTTAGGGACACATCACTAAATTAATTTAGTTATGTGTCCCTTGTGAGATGCCTTAAACTGGTACGCATGAATCGTCTTTCTCGCGAAAAAAGCCCCTACCTTCTTCAACACAAGAACAATCCTGTCGACTGGTACCCTTGGGGGGTAGAGGCATTCGAGAAAGCGGCTAAAGAGGACAAGCCTGTCTTCCTTTCTATCGGATACTCCACCTGTCACTGGTGCCACGTCTTGGAGCATGAGTCTTTTTAAAATGAAGCGACCGCGAAGGTCTTGAACGACCATTTTATTTCTATCAAGGTGGATCGTGAAGAAAGGCCCGATATCGACAGCGTCTACATGAGTTATGTGCAGGCGGTGAGCGGTTCAGGCGGCTGGCCGATGAGTGTGTTTTTGACCCCGGAAAAAAAACCTTTTTATGGCGGCACCTATTTCCCGC
>JANNFA010000213.1:0-7624 GCA_031379345.1 Candidatus Omnitrophota bacterium
TCGAAGACGAAGACGAACAAGGATTTTTTGAAAAACATGAACAAGGCTACCTAATAAAGGTTCAAGGAGAATCAGATGAAAGAGAAGATACACCCCAAATACGTCGAGACCACGATTACCTGCAACTGTGGCAATGTGATCCACACGCGTTCTACCAAGCCGAACATCCGCGTCGAGATTTGCGCGAACTGCCACCCGTTCTTCACGGGGAAACAGAAGTTCATCGACTCCGCCGGCCGCGTAGAGAAGTTCCAAAAGCGCTACGCCAAGAAGGATAAGTGATAAGTGGTAGCCATTTAAAAATGGTGTGGTGGTAAGTGGTAAGAAACTTTTCAAGCGACGATTTGCAACTTTCTTACCACTCTACCACTGACTCTTAATGGCCCGCTACCACTTACCACTCGTATGCGTTTTTTAAAGAAGGTTGAAGAAAAAGTCCGGCGTCACGCCGAGGTCGAGAAGTTACTTCAAGACCCGGCGGTGACGCAGGATCCTTCCAAGCTGCGCGAATATGGTAAAGAACTTCGCGCGCTTGAGAAGCTCGTTTCACTCTACAGGGAATACGTGCGTAACGAAGAGCATCTGGAGCAGGTACGGAAGATGCTTGGCGAGAAGAACCATGCTGTCGATCTCATCGACATGATGAAAGAGGAGCTCGGCGATCTCGAAAAAGAGCGCGAGAAGCTCATCAAAGCCATCGAGTCGAGTCTTGTTCAGGCCGATCCCACACTCTCAAAAAACGTCATTCTCGAAATTCGCGCCGGCACCGGGGGTCTCGAAGCGGGACTGTTCGCGGCGGAACTCTTTCGCATGTATGCCAAGTATGCCCAGAACCAGGGGTTCAAGGTCGAAGCGCTTTCCACGTCTCCTAATGAAGCGGGAGGTTTGAAGGAGGTCGTTGCCAGTATTGCGGGTGACGGCGCCTATGGAAAATTCAAATACGAAAGCGGCACGCATCGTGTCCAGCGTGTTCCTGCCACGGAACAGCAGGGGCGTATCCATACCTCTGCCGTGACGGTCGCTATTCTACCTGAGGCTGAAGAGGTTGAGATCGATATCAAGCCCGACGAACTCAAGATCGATGTGTTTCGTTCGGGCGGCCCCGGCGGCCAGAGCGTCAACACCACCGACTCGGCGGTGCGCATCACCCATCTTCCTTCCGGATTGACCGTCAGCTGTCAGGACGAGAAGTCTCAGCTCAAGAACAAGCAGAAGGGCATGAAGATCTTGCGCGCGCGTCTTTTTGACAAGATCACATCCGAACGCAACGCAGAAATGGCCAAACAGCGCAAAGAACAGGTCGGTTCGGGCGACCGTTCCGAAAAGATCCGTACGTATAATTTTCCTGACCGCCGCGTCACCGATCACCGAATCGGTCTTACCGTGTATAACCTCGAGTCTGTCATGGAAGGTAATCTCGAAGGTTTTGTGACGGCGCTCACGACCGACGAACTTGAAAAGAAACTCGCATGAGCCGTAACATTCTTTTTTTAAAGAGCGTTGAAAAAAAATTAAAGAAAGCGGACGTGTTGTCGCCGAGTATCGAGGCGGAAGAGATGGTGCGCCATTTTGGCCAGCTCGATCGGGTGCAGCTTTTTACAGATCAAAAAGAAATTTCTGGTCCGGCGAAACTTTCCATCGCTTGGGCCCTCCAAAAAAGGCGTCACGGGGTGCCGTTGGCCTACTTACTTGGTCAGGCGTCTTTTTTAGGCCGTTCGTTCCAGGTCACTCCCGATGTTTTGATTCCGCGGCCCGAGACGGAACGGCTGATCGAAGAAGTTTTGTGCGTCTTGAAAGCTCATTACCGCTCCCGGACCCCTGAAATCCTCGATTTGGGCACTGGTTCGGGCTGTGTGGCCGCCAGTTTGACTTTGGAATGGCCTGCCTGTAGAATGACCGCGCTTGATGCCTCTGAGAAGGCCCTGGCCGTCGCCCGTAAGAACTTTAAAATACTCGGGTTACGTCAAAAGATACAAACGGTTAAATGTGCTCTTTTTGGAGCTTTTCGGAACAAATCCGCACTTTGGGATATAATCGTTTCAAATCCCCCTTATGTTCCGGCACGTGGATGGTCAAAGCTCTCACGTGAAGTCAGGCGCGAACCGCGCTTGGCTCTGGACGGCGGGCTGGACGGCCTGGACCTTATTGACGCGATCCTTGACGAAGCGCCGAAGTATCTCAAGCGTGACGGATGGCTTCTCCTAGAGATTGGCAAAGGCCAGTCCAAAAAAATCTTAAAGAAGTGGGCCGGTCGTAAAGAATATGCGTCGCTGGTGTTTGCAAAAGATCTGAATGGAATCGAAAGAATTTTGATCGCAAGATTAGATCGTAAAGGCACATGGACAAATTAGTCATCACGGGCGGCAAGCGGCTGGAAGGCATCGTGGAAGTGAGCGGCGCGAAAAATGCAGCCTTGCCGATTCTCGCCGCGGCGTTCCTCTCGAAGGAACGCTCGGTCATCAAGAATGTGCCGCAGGTGGCCGACATCTACACCATGGTGAAGATCATGAAGACCATGGGGGCCAAGGTCAACCACGCGGCGGACACGGTCGAAATCGATTCTTCAAATGTGAAGAATCCTATTCTTACGTATAAGACCGTGAGCACGATGCGCGGCTCCATCTGTTTTTTAGGACCGCTTTTGGCACGCTTCGGCCATACGCAGGTGTCGTTTCCGGGCGGCTGCGTCATCGGCCCGCGTCCGATTGACTTGCACTTGAAGGGCATGAGAGCCCTGGGCGCCGAAGTGACGCTTGAGCACGGAAATGTGATGGCGAAAGCGAAGCAGCTGAAGGGCGGGCGTATTTTCTTGGGCGGTGCTTTCGGCTCGTCGGTGTTGGGCACGGCGAATGTGATGATGGCCGCGACACTCGCAAAAGGACGCACCGTCATCGACAACGCGGCATGCGAGCCGGAAGTCGTGGACCTTGGAAATTTTTTGAAGAAGATGGGCGCTAAGATCGAGGGACTCGGTTCGCCGTCTCTTGAGATCGAAGGTGTGAAGAAGTTGCATGGCGCGACGTACTCCGTGATCCCGGACCGTATCGAGGCCGGCACATACATCATGGCTTCGGCGATGACCAAGGGCGACGTTACGCTGAAGAATATGAATCTGAACATGCTCGCCGCGATGCTCGATAAATTGCGCGACGCCGGTGTCCACATCATCGAGAAGAACGGCAATGTGCGCGTACGCCGCGAGCGCGTGCTGCGTCCGGTCTCGGTGACGACGCTGCCGTATCCGGGTTTTCCGACCGACTTGCAGGCGCAGATGATGGCGTTGATGTGCATCGTGCCGGGCATCTCGGTCATCACGGAAAAGATCTACCCCGAGCGTTTCATGCACGTGTCGGAATTAAACCGCATGGGTGCCAACATCATGCTGGAAGGACACAGCGCGATTGTGAGCGGGAAGAAGCGTTTGTCCGGCGCGCCGGTGATGGCATCGGATTTGCGCGCTTCAGCGGCGCTGGTGCTGGCCGGCCTTGTGGCCGACGGAGCCACGGAAGTGTCCCGCGTGTATCATTTGGACCGCGGGTATGAGAATTTAGTACAGAAACTACAGAGTCTCGGTGCGAATATCCGCCGGGAAAAAGACCTAAGATAAACGAAGGAGGCAGTATGTCCGTAGTCATCAGACTCAAGTCCGTGGGGACGAAAAAGAAGATCAAGCACCGCATCGTGGTCACCGATACCCGGTTTCCCCGTGACGGCCGTTTCATCGAACAAGTGGGCACGTGGAACCCGGCGACAAAGCCGGCGACCATCACGGTCAAATCCGAACGCATCGCGCATTGGATCAAGAACGGCGCGAAACCCTCGGACACGGTCCGCACGATTCTGAACAGAGTCGCAGTCCGCGCGAAGACGAAGTAATATCAGTAGTCAGGGGTCAGTAGTCAGGGTCGGTCATGAAAATAGACATCCTCACCCTATTCCCTGAGGCTTTCGGCTCGTTCCTGTCGCATTCGATGATGAAGCGGGCGCAGACGGCCGGCCACGCCGAGATCCGCACGGTCGATATTCGCGACTACGCGCATGACAAACACCGGACCTGCGACGACCGCCCTTTTGGCGGCGGAGCGGGGATGGTGCTCAAGCCGGAGCCTATCTTTGAGGCTCTCGAAGCGCTCTTTGGCGGGAAGAAGCCCTCTAAAAAAACCCGTATTATTTGCCTGACCCCCCAAGGCAAGCCCTTCAAACAGACCCAGGCCAAGAAATTAGCCAAATATGAACACCTTGTTTTCCTTTGTGGGCACTATGAGGGCATCGATGAGCGGGCGATCGAGAGCTGGGTCGACGAGGAAGTCTCGATCGGGGACTATATCCTGACTCAGGGGGAGCTTCCGGCCATGGTTCTCATCGATTCGGTGGTCCGATTGCTGCCGGGGGTGCTCGGAAACGCCCTTTCGAAGACATTTGAATCTTTCACTGGAAATCTGTTAGAATACCCCCAGTACACCCGCCCAGCTGAGTACCGGGGTTTAAAGGTCCCCGAGGTATTGTTGTCGGGGGACCATCAGAAGATCGCCGATTGGCGTCAAAGCCAAGCCCTTAGAAGGACTGCTAAAAGGCGGCCCGATCTTTTAAGAAAAAAGAGGAAATGAAAATGCATCCCATTTTGAAGGCTTTAGAAGCCGAGCAGACTAAAAAGGACATCCCGGCGTTCAATGTCGGAGACACCGTGCGCGTTGCGGTCCGGGTCGAAGAAGGCGATAAGACCCGCAGCCAGATGTACGAGGGCATTGTGATCCGCAAGAGCGGCACAGGCATCCGGGCGAGCTTCACCGTGCGCCGCGTCTCTTTCGGTGAGGGAGTGGAGAGGAATTTCCCGACCCATTCGCCCACCGTGCAGAAGATCGAAGTTGTGCGTAAGGGCAAAGTGCGCCGAGCCAAGCTCTACTACCTCCGCAAAACAACGGGTAAGAAAAATCGCATTGAGGAAAACAGACGGGAAGAGATCCAGCCGGCTCAGCCAGCTGCTTCTGTTTGACCAGGAATACCTGAATCAAGGTTACGAGTCCCTGGCGGGATTGGACGAAGCGGGACGAGGCCCCTGGGCGGGCCCGGTAGTCGCTTCGGCCGTGATCGTCAGGGATTTTTCGTTTCAAAATCAGGTCGACGACTCCAAGAAGATGACGCCGCTTTCCCGCGCGCGCGCCTATGATGAGATCCTCGAAAAGTGTGTGGTCGGAGTGGGCATTGTGGAGCCGGCCGAGATCGACCGTATCAACATCCTGCAGGCGACGTTTCGGGCGATGCAGGAAGCGCTTCTGGGACTGGGCGTTTCACCCGCCTGCGTGCTGGTAGACGGTCCGTACGTGACGAAGGCCCCGCACCGGCAGATTCCGGTCGTAGATGGCGACGGAAAATCATTCTCCATCGCCTGCGCGTCGGTGGTGGCGAAGGTCACACGTGACCGCATCATGGAATATTACGACGAGCTTTACCCGCGTTATGGTTTTGCGCAGCATAAAGGTTACGGGACGACCGCCCATACCGCGGCGCTGAAAAAATACGGTCCGTGCCTCATTCACCGGAAAAGTTTTGAACCTATAAGGCATTCAAGCACTGATGGAAACGCTCTTAATCATCGACTTCGGTTCACAGTATAACCAGCTCATCGCGCGCCGTGTGCGTGAGGCGAAGGTGTTCTGTGAGATCGTGCCTCCGACTATCCCCATCGATAAGATCCTTTCCAAGAACGTCATAGGCATCATTCTTTCGGGCGGCCCGGCGAGCGTCTATGAAAAGAACGCACCGAAATTGAACCCTGCGCTTTTGGGTCTGGGCGTGCCGGTGCTGGGCATCTGCTACGGCATGCAGGCCATCTCACAACTTTTAGGCGGGGAAGTACGCAGGGCGCGTCACCGTGAATATGGCCGTGCCGATTTATATAAATTCGGCGGAGGTGGGAACCTTTTAAAAAATACTCCCAAGCGCTGGGTGTCCTGGATGAGTCACGGCGATTACGTGAAGCGGATGCCCAAGGGTTTTGTCCGCACGGGTTACACGAAAAACACGCACCTGGCCGCGTTCGAAAATCACGAGAAGAAGATCTATGGAGTGCAGTTCCATCCAGAAGTGATGCATAGCCAATACGGCGTGCAGGTCATCCAGAATTTCCTCTTCAGCATCTGCCGCTTCAAGAAATCGTGGACGATGGAAAACTTTATCCGCGAGACCATCCTGAAGATCCGCGACCAAGTGAAGAACGACCGCGTCATCCTCGGTCTTTCAGGCGGGGTGGATTCGTCGGTGGCCGCGGCGCTTTTGTCGAAGGCCATCGGACGTCAGCTGACCTGTATTTTTGTGAACAACGGCCTTCTTCGCAAGAACGAAGAGGATGAAGTCAGGCGCGCATTCAAGGGCCGTCAGCTGAACCTCCGCGTGGCCGATGCCGAGAAAATATTCCTCAAAAAACTTGAGAATGTCACCGACCCCGAGCGCAAGCGCAAGATCATCGGGCATGAATTCATCTACGTTTTTGACCGTGAATCCAAAAAGATCCAGCGCGCGAAATATCTCGCGCAGGGTACGTTGTATCCCGACGTGATCGAATCGCGCTCTGCCTTCGGCGGCCCGACAGCCGTCATCAAATCGCATCACAATGTGGGCGGCCTGCCGGAAAAGATGAATTTAAAGCTCATCGAGCCTTTGCGGGAGTTGTTCAAGGACGAAGTGCGCGAGCTGGGGCTCAAACTTGGTCTGCCGTCCTACCTTATCGGCCGTCATCCGTTCCCGGGTCCGGGCCTGGCGGTACGTATTCTTGGCGGCATCACGCCGGAGCGCTTGCATATTTTACGCGAGGCGGACGTGCGCTATATCGAAGAGATCAAGAAAGCAGGACTTTATGGAAAGATCTGGCAGGCATTTTGCGTGCTCTTGCCGGTTAAGACCGTCGGGGTTATGGGCGACGAACGCACGTATGACAATGTGATCGCGCTTCGCGCCGTCACCTCAGTGGACGGTATGACCGCGGACTGGTTCGAGTTTCCGAGGCCTGTGCTTGCCAAAATATCCAACCGTATCATCAACGAAGTGAAAGGCGTCAACCGCGTGGTTTACGACGTAAGTTCAAAACCGCCCGCGACGATTGAGTGGGAATAATGAGTGATCCTGGAAGTTTTTATGGAATGGGCATTGCGCCTCAGATTTTGGATGTGCTTGAGCGTTTGAAATTTAAAATACCGACCCCTATCCAACAGCGGGCGATTCCCGTGGCGCTGGAGGGAAAGGACGTATTAGGCATCGCGCAGACCGGAACGGGAAAGACGCTTGCGTTCGGTATTCCACTGGCTCAGCGTTTGGCCCAGTTGGGCGGCCGCGCGTTGATCCTCGTGCCGACCCGCGAGCTCGCATTGCAGGTGGATGAAACATTGCAGAAGCTGGGTCCCACATTGGGTCTCAAGACGGTGGTGCTTATCGGCGGTGCTTCGATGGGCCTCCAACTCCAGATCTTGAAACGCGGCGCGCGCGTTATCATCGCGACCCCCGGGCGCCTGCTGGACCACATGACCCAGCGCACGGTGGATCTTCGTGACGTGAAGATTGTGGTGATGGACGAAGCGGATCGCATGCTCGACATGGGTTTTGCGCCGCAGATCGAGAAGATTATCCGCAC
>JANNFA010000264.1:0-6676 GCA_031379345.1 Candidatus Omnitrophota bacterium
CATTTCCGTTGAACCGCTCTAACGTACCCATCAAGAACTCAAAATTACAGCGCATTATTAATGTATGGGGAACTGCTCGGGCGTGGGATGTGATAGATATTCAAAATCTGAGTATTAAAGACGTTGATTTGGGACCTCCCACAGAAATGTTTGCAAATGCCAATTTTCAGGGTGTAGAAAATATCAATATTGAAATTATCGGGGCATTTCATAACGATTTTGCATATAATCCAAATCAGTATGCTGATCGAACGGGATGGACTCAGAGCGATTTTGATAGGGAGTTTATAAATAATCAGGTGAATTTATTCATCAGAAAGTTGTATGAGCACGTATTGGCCGAGCAATCGACACCGGGCGATTTAGAATTATTTTTGAGAAGAACGGAAGGAATTCAGTACAATTCTGTAACTAAGCATGCCACGATTGACCCCTTTAAATTGGTGCTAAACTCGTGATAAAGAAATTTGTATTTATAGTCTGTATTGTCTTATGTGCAACCATTGTTGTATTTATGAGGTATAGAGCTCTTTTTTTTAAACCTGCACCGGTTTCAGTTGAAATAATCGCTCGAAATGATGCTTTCAGAAAAAGTTATTGGAATGACGTTGCAAATATTCATAAGGCCGGCGAAAAAATTAGAGAGGGTAATGAGTATTTCAAAATTGCTGATTACGAGGCCGCCGCCGCCTATGAACAAGCGTATGAATTTGGTGATAAACCTGTTGGCGGTTTTAAATTGGCTGATACCTATGAAAAGTTAGGACAAAATGATAGAGCTATATCGCTTTTAGAAAATATGATTCAAAAACAACAACTGAGCAAATTAGGTATTCAGGATGCAAAGGAGATGATTGATCGTCTCCTCACCGCCAAAGCCCAAGAATAAGAATACAGAATAAGGGGTCAAGTCCTTCTTGACTCCTTGGACAAAGGTGTCAGTCCTTGACAATTGACTTTCTCACCTCTCTTTGTTAGCGTACACGCATGGGTCGTCCTCTAAGACTTGAATTTCAAGGTGCCGTGTATCACGTGTTTTCCCGCGGCAACGAACGCAAAGCCATCTTCCGGTCCCATGTTGACTACGAGTTGTTTCTTGGCATGCTTCGTGACTTGGCCCTGACCTTCAACGTGATTGTCCACGCCTACTCACTCATGCCCAATCACTTCCACCTTCTTATTGAAACCCAAGAGGCCAATCTCTCATACGTCATGAAGCGTCTTCTGGGGCTTTACACGGCGCGTTTTAACCGCAAACATAAAAGGGTGGGGCATCTTTTCCAAGGCCGCTATAAGGCGCATCTAGTCGACAAGGATTCTTACTTTTTACAGGTAAGCCGGTACATTCATTTAAATCCCGTCAAGGCAAAGCTCTCCAAGCATCCCGAGGACCATGCCTACTCAAGCATGCGCTACTACATGAGTGGCAAGACTCCAGATTTTCTTCACAAAGATTTTACCCTCGCATCATTCGAGTCGCCCGCTAGCTATCGCAAGTTTGTATTAGAGGGTTTATCGGATCGACAAGATATCTTCAAGAGCGCACTTGGAGGCGCTATTCTTGGCGATGAGGCTTTTTTAAATAAAATAAAGGCTAAGCTTTTAAAAAAAGAACCAAGAGATTTTCAGGGCAAAAACAGGATCTTCCAAAAGCCACTCGCTGATGTGGCGACACTTTGTAAGGACTATCCCCAAAGTCATCAGATTTTTGTTCTAGCCAAATACACGCGAGCAACCCAAAGGGAAATAGGGGAGATCTTTCAAATATCGCATTCGGCTGTGTGTCAGTCTGTGAGACGGTTACAGAGTAGGCTCACAAGGGATAAACAGCTGAAGCAGTCCATCGACGCGCTTGAAAATGTAATGTCAAATGTCAAGGACTGACACCATATATACCATATATATTTTCTGACAACGCCAGGGGTTATTTATGATAAATCGACTAAATATGCCAAGGTCGACCCATTTCAATTGATTCTGACATAGAGCAGAAGCGCGAACAAATGATAAAAATTAAATTTCTTAAAGTAGTTCTTGCTACGGCCTTGCTTCTCGTGCCGTGTTTTACAATTTATCGAACCTATATTTTTAAACAAAAAACAGTCCCGCAATGGATTATCGAAAGAAATCAAGCCGGGAGAGATAATTATTGGAAAGATGCTGCAGCAATCCATTCAGCTGCCGAGAAAATTAGAACTGGCAATGATTATTCTCATTCAGCTAAATATGAAGAGGCCGCCTATGAACAGGCCTATGCAATTGGTGGAGGGTTTCGAGGAGTTAGCGGTTTGCATCTCGCTGAAACATACGAAAAGATGGGCCAATTCGATAAAGCCATATCTCTTTTAAATAATATGATTCTTAAAGGGCAGCTGAGTGAAACTGGAGCACAGATGGCCAGATTGATGGTGTCTAGACTTGAAGCCTCAAAGATACAGTCAAGAGAGTGAAAGGCAAGGGGTCAGTTCTTGAATCATGAATCTTAGTCATATCGAATGACCCGCCCTCTCCGCATTCAATATCCCGGCGCTTTTTATCATGTTTTCTCCCGCGGCAACGAGCGCAAAGACATCTTCTTAGCAGATGATGACCGAAATCTGTTCCTTGCGATATTGGAGGAGTGTTCAAAGCGCTTCGACGTACGTATTCACAGTTATTGTCTTATGGATAACCACACCCATATTCTTCTTGAGACCAAGAATCCAAACCTATCAAATTTTATGAAGCGCCTCCTCGGCGTTTACACGCTTCGATTCAACAGAATCCATAAGCGGGCGGGTCACCTTTTTCAGGGTCGTTATAAGGGCTATCTCGTCGAGAAGGACGCCTATCTGCTGGAACTCTCTCGCTACACCCATCTAAACCCCGTCCGCGCTAGAATGGCACAAACCCCAGAGGCCTATCCGTGGTCCAGTATGAAGTACTATCTTTCAAAAGAATCTCCCGAATTCATTGAGCGTTCGTTTCTCCTGGGGCTTTTCGCTACAACTCAGGACTATCATCGTTTCGTTATAGAAGGACTAAAGGATCAAACGGATCTATTTAAAAAAGCAATAGGGGGTCTTATTTTGGGATCTCGGGAGTTTGCGGATACTTTTAGGGACAAGTCAGTGAAAGAAGAGGGCATTCCCGGTAAAAGGCAGTTGACTGAAATGCCAATAGATATCCTGATGGAGCTTGCCGAATTCGAAGACCCAGATATTCAAATATATAATCTCTGGAAAATCGGTAAGAAAACTCAAAAGGAAATAGCCAGGCTCTTTGGAAAGACCGACTCCGCTGTAAGCCATGCCATCCGACGTGTGGAAGCCAGGCTCAATCAGAATGGTATACTAAAGGCCAAAACAGAGGAGCTCGAGCAAGCAATTTCATGTTTCAAGAACTGACCCCCTATATGACCCCCTATATAGCCCTGCCGGTATGGTTTTATCGACCTCAAGCAAGATATAAGCCTTTCCTTGGTTCGGTGATTTTGCCGAATACCTAACCCCCTTATATAGGCGAATGTTAAGGACGCGCTCAGCGTCCTTGTGAGTTTTGTTCCACTCCCGCGCTAAATAGTCCGTAAAATGACGAGCGTCTGATCTGTCGTTGGTATCGCTAAGAATGCGCTTGATATACGGGATCCAGGTGCGGTTGGGGTAAATATCCCTGTAATTCTTGGGTTCGGACTTATCCACCGGTTTTCCGCCGCGTGCTATATCCACGGTTTGTCCGTTGGCCAGTCGGCCTTCGACGAAATACCACAAGCAAATAGTCAGCGGTTGTGGGGAGAACATACTCCATTCTTGATCAAGCCCGATAAATTTGGCGCTTTCCAGCATTCTGGAGGGCAGGCGGTCCTTAATGTTTGGCACGTGGCTTAAATTCGAGGTGAGAGCCAAGATAAGGCATGCACCCAAAAAAATAGACCCTGTCCATTTTTGCACGGATGAAATCAACGGCCTTGGACGATTGGCGGTAAGCTGTTTTTCCTTCAAAAAGAAACCGACGCGATCCCATTGCTCCTTCGGAATGAACAATGCCAACGCGGTAATACAAATGCCCGACATAGGCCCCAGCGAGAGACAGGCGCTAAAGGCCAGGTGCATAAAGATCAAAGCCGCGACCACAGCCATGCGGATGGCATGTGTTTTATAGGGAATGAAAAGCAATAGGGGAACCACCCATTCTGTAAAAAAGACCATATAGGTGAGGGTGCGGAGGATGGGCATCGGCAGGGCGCCAAGCCAGGCACCGGCCGGATATACCAAGTTCTTAAGATGCAAAGCATTGTACACAGCCGTCCCTTGAGGCCACCATGCCGCGGCGGACTTATACCAAGCCGTAAAAAAATAGACCATGCATATCTGGAGGAGGATCGCCGCCGTGGACATATTGCCCGTCTGTTCATTTTTTTTGGGAATCGGCAGGAACATCCCCCAGAATAAAAGCAATCTCAAATAGATATCCGGTCCATACAGAATGAGCGGATTGCGGTTCGTGAGCGATAAGAGCAGGAGCCAACTTCCAAACATCATCAGCCGTGGCGCCCAGTCAAAAAAGAGCAAGACCGCCAGTAATATGGCCACGGTAAAAAGAAAAATCTGGTATTCGACGCTGCCATTAATTCCATGAAGGTTCATAAGATAATGCCAAAAAGGCTTGCCGGGGTGGAGAGGGTAGGGGAGAATGCCCTCGTTCGAGTAAAAGATCTTTAAGTTTTGGAGGCAAGAGACCAAAAAAACAACAAGCATGATTGCCAGCCCCTTTCTAAAAAGAAGGAGACTTCTGGCGTCTATGGCGAATAAGGATTTGAACCGGTTAAGGTTATTCTCCGTTTGTGACATTGAGACTGATTGTATCATGCAAGGTGGAGATATGGCTGCGGGTAAGCTCCCTTCTTGCCAATTGGGTCGCTATTTATTAGTATGAGGACTCAACAGAGGAGACCGTATGAAAAAATATTTCCTGTTAGCGATCATATTCTTGGGTGTTGTCTCTATGTTTTCCGCTTCCGCGAGGGCTGAGGAAAAAAGTCCGGCGAAGGTGATTGAGCCACAGAAAGTCGCGCCGGACCAAAATCTTGCGGCGCTGACTCAGCGCATGGCGAATAACAAATCTCTGACGGAGGCCAACCAGTCGGCTCTTGCCGCGGCCATGGCCGGCCATTTTAGTCCCGGCGCCGATCTTCGGGCGCCCGAACATGAGAAGGCCATGCTCTATTTTGAGCAGGTAGCGAACGATCCTAATATGAAAATTGATGAAAAAGAGGCAATGATCAAAAAGTACACGCCTAATGCCGGCCCGGCCGAGGCGGTTGCGGACGAGCCTATGAAGCAAACGACACTGGCTGAGGAAGTGAAAGTGACGAAGAAAGAGGAAAAATCGAGCGAAAAATCTTGGTTTGATTTTTCAAAAAAATAATCAAATGAGCGCCCGCCCCTAAGGGCATCCAAAGTGATTGTTTTTTGCCTATGAAGATAGCCGCGAGATCATCCTACCTGCTCACGCTTGTTTGGACGGTGCTGTTTGTTGCGGTTTTTTTCCCCTGCCTGAGAGAGCCCTTTTTAACCACTTTTGGGGACGGCGCTGCCGTTATCGAGAACGTCTCCATCCGCTCCCTAGATCTGACCTCGACCTGGAAATTCTTCACAACTTTTGAGGACAATACGTACCGGCCGCTGACGACTTTATTTTTTGCTCTCGAGTTCCGCTTCTTTCGATTTTACGCGCCGGCTTATCACGCGACGCATCTGCTCCTGCATTGGATCAACACACTTCTGATCTTCCTCTTTCTTTATAAAGCAGGGTTATCCCGGACCGTCGCCGCGCTGGCCACGCTGGCTTTAGATATTCACCCGATGCGCGCCGAATCCGCGATATGGATAGCCCAATTGGATAATCTACTGGCAAGTTTCTTCTGCCTCCTGTCGCTATTAAGCTATCAGCGTTACCAAAAACACAAATGCCGACGGTGGATCCTCGGCTCTTTTGCAGCATTTCTGGCGGCCTGCCTGTCGGATGCCGCCTTCTCAATGGGATTGCCTTTCGTCCTGGCCGCCATGGACTGGCATGCGCGTTCGGACCGTCGACCGGCCCTTTTTTCTAAGCCGCCCTTTTTCTTGGTATCTTTGGCGATAATTTTCTTTGGAGTGTTGGGCGCTGCCAGTAGCGGTTCTTTGTTTGCTGCCGACAATGCTGTTTTTTTAGGCTATTCCTTGATCTACCATGCCGTGATGTTTTTTGTACCCGCTATCTTGTCCTCATTTCATCCCAGACCGGCGATGGATGGTTACGTGATCTTTGCCGCAACACTCGCTATTTTCCTCTGCGTGTCTATCTGGCGTATGCGGCGCAGGTATCCAGACCTTTTTTTTGGAACCTATTTTTTTGTGGCACTATTTGCACCGAAAGCCATGTCCCATTTGTGGGCCGGCCCGACCTCATTTTTTTCAGACCATGATTCTTACTTGCCGGTGGTAGGCCTCGTGTTCTTTTCCGCAAGCTATTTGAAAAAGACGGTCTTTGCCGACAAGACCCGGAGAAATCTTTTAATTTTCGCCTATTCGGCATGGGTTTTATGGTTGTCGTGGATCGCCATGACAAGGACGATGACATTTAAAAGCGATATCAGCGTTTGGACGGATGCATTAAAGAACTACCCTCGTTCCGAGACGGCGCTGTACGGACGAGG
>JANNFA010000265.1:0-5319 GCA_031379345.1 Candidatus Omnitrophota bacterium
CGCAACAGCCGCAGGTATCAGTCGCGGGACTTTGCGCGATCGAAGACATGCGAACCCGGGTCTCGATAGGGTGATTGGCGCTGCGATTAAAAAGACCTCCGTAGACGCGCGGATGGTCCTCGCCGCGGAGTGGTATGAGAGCCAATGGCGCGCAGGAAAGCCCATACATGCCGTAACGGATGAAATGTTTGCAGAAAGGGTCGGAACAACCACAGCGTCCCTTCGCGCCTCATACAGGACGAAAGCCTCCAAAAACGCCTATCACCGTATTGTAGGGCCGCGGGGTGTCTATCTTCGCCTAAGAATCTCAATGGACATATTAAAAAAAATCAGACAAAAAGATAGTTCAATAATGATTTTCGAACGCACTATATATGAAAAAGCAGCCGTCAGCCGGACTGCCTATACCAAGTATTTGAAACGACATAAAGATCTAAGAGACGACGCGGACGGCCTGACCAGCACCCGGGGAGGCGTCATAACATCAGCGAATGTCAGAGATATTTTAGATGCTCTTGCTACTCTCGAAGATGAGGTGGGTAAGAGCGAAACTCAGTTTACCTACCGTACGGTTGGCGGGCTTGCCGGTGTGAAACCTCAGACAGTTGCAGAAGTTGTGGATCGGAACCCAGTCGTGAAGAGCCGGATGAAGACATTAAGGGAACTTTATTCCGGAAAAAGAACCCTGACCGGCAGTATTATTTTCGATACGATAAGGTACATGCTCGGCATGAACATCCGGCCTTTTAATTCCACCGCCATTGCAAATTTGTCAGGCTATACGGTCCAAACCGTGGACAGGATCATCGATTCAGACGCTGAGCTGACGAATCTTTTTAACACAGCCGTTAGCCAAAACCTACCTCCGAGCCATTTTGTGATGAGCCCATTAAAATCAACGACAGCGCGATACAAGGTTGCTGTAGGGTTGCTCGAAGACCCGCCTAAGCGCGATATTCTTTTGAAGGCGCTTGGATTATCTGCCGCTGACTATGCGGGCGTTAATGTGTTCCGCTTAAAGGCACCCAAAAATGTGCTGGTTTATGACGACCTTTGGGAGGTCGCAAAGTTAAATCTCCTTCTAAAAAACGGTCAAACCGCCTACGCTGTCCTCAAAATAAGTAAATCGTTAGGAAAGGCATCCGGAGCGATTCATCATGACAGGATAATGGCAGAAAAACTTTTATCCGCCGAACCAAATATAGTTCCAAAAATATACGATTCTGGTACTTTCTCGCTAGAAGGCCTCAATTATGCTTACGAGGTCACAGAGTGGGTATCGCCCAGATTTGATGCTAAAGATGATCTGCTTCTAGCCGAAAAAATATTGAAATTCTGGTTGAATTCCTCGGCCAGTCCCGTGAAAAGATTTTTACCTGATATTGAAAGTCCCGGCCGCTATCTATATTTTAAAAACAGAAATTCCGATTGGGACCTCATGATCATGCGCACCGAGGTTATGAGAGAATTTCCAAATGTTTCTGTTTTGATCCCCTATGTCCGCTTAATCGTCCATAATGATCTTGCGGTGAATCTTGCGGTGAAGAAAATCCTTGGTTTGTCACCGATCGACTCTAGTCATCCGCGCCTTTTTCCAGATAATGTGTCGCTCATTGATGGGAGCCTGCATTCACCGTCCGATCTGCTTCAGGTACTTGCCGAAGAAAATTCTTTGGGGTCTGCGTGGTTATTGGACGGTGCAAACTTTTTTAAAATAGCAGACGTACTGCCCGATGGAATCCGGCTCCTCTCGGGCCAGGTTGTTCCTGCCTCAAATTTAAAAAATTATCGTTTTGTACCTGCAGGAACCTATGTAGCGCTGCTAAAGGGAGCCACTGAGGAAATCAATCATGACCGTGTTGTGGCCCTATTCCGCTCCAATGGATCGGCAGAAGAAATTCGAGGATTAGTCAGGGATTTTGATTTTAAAACAGGCCTTGTCCGGATGGTGTACTTTCCGAGAAGCGGAGAATTCAAAATGGAGGAAGTCCCGCTTGCTAAGATCAACGGACTTCAAATTCAAAATTATGGATTACTGCCCATTGCCGAAGCGGGAGCGGTGAATGGATTTATCATCCGCCGCGAAAATATCCGTACTTTATTGCAACAAAGAAATTTTAACTCGCCTGACGGGCGGTGGTCATTTGTGGACATCGCCAGAGTCCTGGGATATTCCATACAGACTATACGGGGCGATATTTTTGAGGACGACGACTTACAGTCGCTTTATAACCTGCGCCATAATGGTAAAAAGTCAGTAGGCGCGCGGCTGGCGGGCGAGCTGACAAATGACGCGAGCATTTTAAAGACAAGCTCAAAACTGCGTCTTACCGATGATCCCTGGATGCCGCGAATAGACCGGGATAAAGTCAAAAGCGCTCTATGGCTGTATGCCCAAGAACAGGGGCAGGTCACCGCGGGGGAGGCGTTAGAGGTTGCTCTAAAGTATATTGGCGGCATGGAAGCAGTCGATCAGGATGATCTGGGTAAGAAAAATACATTTTTTAGATACACCCAAGCCAGCAAAACCCGTTATTTTTTCAGAGATGCGGGTGCCAGCGCTACGGATCAGCTTAATCGCATGCTGGATGATCTGCAGAGCCTCGGGCTCCCCGTCCGCGCCGCAGAATTGGCAAAAGTTATCAAGAAAAAAAAGATTCAAGCGGAGGCTTGGAGAAATTTCATCGAACGGTTCGATAAAAAAATTCGCATGTTATACGCGAGGGCCGTCGTAAGGGAAGCCGAGTATCAGTTGTATACGGCTGATTTTTCCGGGCGAATGGTCAGACTGCGGGTCAACAAGGATGGTAGCGTGGACATTGACGGCACACCATCAGAACGCGGGTCAGCCGATGCCTGGGTATCGTATGCGCCGGCCGATGCGGATACTCAGGTCTATAAGGACATCCGCGAGCAGTGGCATGTGATTGCAAGCCGCATTCAAGTGATGAGAAAGTACCAGACACATTTAGAAAATATTAACTCCCATATTGCGCAGATTAACGCCGTGCGTTGGGTGGAAAGAAAAAAAACAGATGCCAATGGGGCAACGCAGGCGCTTCTTGAAGGCATTGTGAGTGCGATGCGCCAGGAAATTCCGGGTGAAAGTGAGCGTCTCTACCGTGTCAGCGCTCCCCTTGAAAGTGCCATCGACCACACAGCAAAAACTCCCAGGAAAAATCAGCTATCTATCATCAACCGTTCGCAAATCATGGATCATCTGTTGCTGGCTTTGACCCAATGGAACAGCGAATCAACGAACGAAGAGGGAGTTCAAAACGGCGAGCGCGAATATAGGCAACATCTTCTTTCCGCGGCTCGTGGTTTTCATTCCGAGATACAGCGTCTTCACGGGATCATTATCGGTACTGCTGCAAAGGCGATACGTCTTGAAAAGGAGAGGCCTATCCGGGAATTTCTGGAAGCTCTCGAAAAAAACCTGCCATTGACCGCCTCTGCTGTGCGACCTGGCAATGTCGAGCCCATCGCATCACTTCCAATTTTTAAGCCGTTCCTCAGCGCTTTGGAGGGGTATAGAAGGGCGCCAAATCTTCGCGTTCAAGAAATGACAGCGGTGAATCATCTTTTCAGTCATGCACTAATGAGGTCCGATCCGATGGGTCCGACGGGTTTGTTCAGCCTCATTCTACAGCTTCGTTGGATCGTAGACAGAAACGGCATCGGAAAAATCGAGGATCGGACTTATTTCAATAGCGATACGGCGATGAATTTTACAATTCCTGAAGCCGCTTTAATGAAGATAAACGGCTCGCTCAGAGCAGGTAGCGGCGGCAAGGTAGACGGCGCGCGCTTGGCCGTGGAAATAAAAATCTATGGCGATCCGATCGAGACGGTCAGGGATTATCTAAGAGCAAATGGGGCTGCCGGTTATCGCGTAATATTGGACCTTCCAAATTCTGACGGGAAAGAGCTGGCCGTGGCAGATGACCCGAGGATCGAGCAAGTCTTACGGCCGTTGATTGACCAGAGACATTCTTTTTATCGGTCCGGCGGTTCTTTCATGGTGCCTTTAAGAATCACGGATAAGCCGTCCGTATCCGGCGCGAGGTTGGCGGAAAGAGCCGAAGCCAATAAGAAGCTGATCAAGGAAAAAAGGGCCGAGATCACGGGAACGCAAAAGGGCTTGATCAACGCGGTTCGCGAGACCGTTTTCAGAGGCGATGACGGCATCGGGCTGTCCTCCACCATGGTGTTGTTGCAGGAGTCCGGAGTCCTGGACCAATTGTCCGAAGCGCCGGAAGGGAAAGCAGTTTTTGCCATTGCGCTTGAAAACCGGTTAAGACAATCGCACCAGAATGTTCATTTTTTCCGCGTAAAAGGCGCTTTGCACGCCTTGGCCTCCCAAGGATTCGTCAAGATCAGCGGCAATCCAAAAGACAAGACCCTGGCGTATCAGTTCACCCAAGCCGGCCGCGAAGCGCTCAAGCACATGGAGTCTTACAAGCGCGCGACGGACTTTATCCCGGTGGCCAAGCGCATGACCGAGCTTTTGTTCGACGCGAACGCTCCTCCGACGGACGAGGACAAACTTGCATTCTATGACATGTCGCTGTTTGTGCAGCAGAATCTCGAAAGAATAAAAAACCTCGATTTAAACACCCCTCAAGGCAAGGTCGAATACCAAGTCCTTAAACAGATCGAAGGCATGCTGGTCGGCCCCGTGATGGTGGCCATGCGTTGGGAGTTGTCCGACCGCGGCAACGCGGACCTCTCCAAGCCGCTCAAAATTTCAGATCTTCCCGGGAATAATGAAATGCTCATCCAGGCTTTTGATCTGCTCAAGGCGTATGGATGGGTGGAGTGGGAGGTAGCGACGGAGGACACCGCGACATGGACGGACGCCGGGTGGCTGGCGCTAAGCTTGGCCTGGTCCTATGGAGTGCCCGCGTCTTATTTGCCCATCTTTGAGATGGAGACACTGCGCACCGTCTTCTTCGGAACACCGCAAGAAGTGAAGGATCTTTATGAGCGGCGCGATGCGGACGGAAATGAAGTCCTCGTCAATCGCGCCATGAACGCGCTTGCCAGCGGAGCGTCCCACGAGATCTACTTCGAGCTTCTTGAAAGGATCATCATCCAGATATTCGATACCAAAGATCTGGATTCCCAGCCGCCGGGGGTGTCGGATATGGGGAGCGGGGATGGGTCCTTTTTAAGATTTGTCTATGAGACGGTACGGGACAAAACATATCGGGGCCAGCATCTCGACACCCACCCGCTCCTGATTTTCGCTCCCGACAAGTTCGAGGCTTCCCGAAATGCCTCCCGACAGACACTGGCGAATGCCGATGTGCCTCA
>JANNFA010000044.1:0-4475 GCA_031379345.1 Candidatus Omnitrophota bacterium
TTGAGAATGAATTCGCCTCAGAGAGCGAAGAACAGGATGAGGTAAAGCTTATCCCTATTTTCCAAAAAGATTGGGACCAGTGGACACACCGGGCCAATCCTTTTATGGAGTATAAATACGGCGGACCGGATGATACCGAAAATGAATGGATTGCTGGCGCGAATTGGAGCACGACCTACCGCGTTGACCCCGCATTTGAGCCGGGGATAGAGATATTCTGGGAATATGGTAACGTGGAGGAGAGCAAGACCTTCGATGAGCAGGAATTTCAGTTGGGTCCTGTGGTACAGGGAAAGATTGGCTCTATAAAGTACGACATTGGCTATCTCTTCGGAATTTCAGAAGAAGCGCCTGACGGTGAACTCAAATGCATACTTGAGTACGAGCGTCATTTTTAACGGGGAGGGATATGGCAACTTATATTCGTGAGGAGGAAAAGACTTTTTCGCAGTTTCTGGAAGATAAAGACCTTAAGCTCACGAGCCAGAGGCGGACAATCCTTCACCAGGCGATGCGTGATGGGCATTTTTCCGCCGAAGACCTTCTAAGATTTTCTAAAAAAGAAGATCCAACCGTTTCAAAGGCCACTGTTTATCGCACACTGGCGCTCTTGAAGGAATCGAATGTCCTGGAAGAGCAGGATTTCGGGGATGGGAAGAAATTATACGAGCGCGCTCAAGGAAGAAAACACCACGACCATCTTGTCTGCGTCAAGTGCGGGATTATCATCGAATTCGAGAACGATGCCATCGAGCGCTTGCAGGACTCCGAAGCAAAAAAGTTACAATTCAAGATCGTCTACCACAGCCTCAAACTCTTCGGCTTCTGCCAAAGCTGCTCTAAATAATCAGCGTCCGTCTCGCAACTTCCTCGTTCCTCAGTCAGTACCGTGCGGGGCACGGTATTCCTTCGGTACTGCGGAAGCCGCGAGACGGACTTGAATAATTAAGCGCGCTGCGAGGAATTGCTTCGTAGGGGCCTTCGCAGGCGCACGCCATGGAACACGTTGCAGGACTCCCGTGCGCCGAGAAAGAGCGCGGCCACGGTGGGGCCGCGCGTACCCGAGAAGCAATTCCTCGTAGTGCGCTTGTTAAATTAGAAGCGCGGCGATCTTCGCGTGGGCGGAGGAGAAGGGATATTTAGAGAATTCTTTTGGCGAGGCCCAGGCGTGTTCCCACTTTGTCTTGGGGCTGATATTTTCATCCAGTGTTGCGGTGAATACATCCAAGGTCTCGAGATGGTGTGTGTAGTTTCTTTTGATCCTTCCGGCCGGCTCAATTCTTAGCCCATTTAGACCAAATTCTTTTTTTATAAGGTTCTTTAAGCGGGTTGATTTTTTTTCTATCGGCAATGTTTTATCGCGCACGAGTTTCCATTCGGGGAATTCCCACAATCCACCCATGATGCCGCCGAGAGGGCGAAGGCGCAGGAGGTATTTTCCGCTTTTTTTAAGAGCGAGCGCCGCTGCTTCCACCTTCACAGTTTTCTTGCGCGGTGAACGTACCGGATAGGCTTCTGGGTTGCCCTCCTTGTAAGCCTGGCAGAAGGTTCGAAGGGGACAGAGTGCGCAGGCTGGGTTTTGAGGACTGCATACAAGGGCACCCAGTTCCATAAGTGCTTGGTTAAAGTCTCGAGGGTTTTCTTTGGGAATTAAGCTCTCCTGAAGCTTCCAGAAAGTCTCTATATTCCCATCAATAGGTTCCTTTAGGGTGTAGAGCCTGGAGAGGACACGCAAGATGTTCCCGTCCACAATGGGCTTCGGCTTGTTGAACGCGATGGAAGCGATGGCGCCAGCCGTATAACGCCCTACACCCTTGAGCGCGAGGATGCTTTCAAAATCCTCCGGAAAGCAGCCGCCATTTTTTTCGACGAGAAGTTTTGCACTTTGGTGCAGGTTCCTCGCACGGGAATAATATCCCAGGCCCTCCCATAGCTTCAGCACGCGTTTCTCATCGGCTCCGGCCAATGACTTTAGAGTGGGAAATGCTTTCATCCAACGGTCGAAGTAGGGCAGGACCGTCTCCATCTGTGTCTGCTGTAGCATGATCTCCGACACCCACACTTCGTAGGGGCCGTAATTTTTTCGCCATGGCAAAGGACGGCGATTCTTTTCGAACCACTCAATTAGTTTGTGTTGAAACATCGTGAATATCATTATAATGAATCCCATGAATGAAGCGACTCGAAAAGACTTGGGCTGTCTCTTGGCGCTGCTTCTTCTCTCGGGCGTGCTTTTTGGTTTTCAGCTGGGAAAAACGGGGCTTTTGGACCCTGATGAGCCGTTTTATTCGCTTACGGCCAAAGAAATGTTGGCCAGCCACGACCCAATGACCCCGCGCATGTTCGGTGAGCCTCAGTTTGAGAAGCCCATCTTCTTCTATTGGGTGCTCTATGCGTCCTTCAAGTATCTTGGCATCAGTGAGTTTTCGGCAAGGCTCGGGCCTTGCATCGCCGGTATTTTGACGGTGCTTGTCGTCTTCCTGTGGGGGCGCATTCTTTTTAAGCGCCGTGAACCCGCGTTCCTATCGGCCGCCATCTTGGCCACGTCTGGGCAATTCATCGTTCTGTCGCGTATCGTCCTCACAGATGTTTTTCTCTGCTTTTTCGTGAGTTCGGCGTTATGCGCCTTCAGTTGGGGGTGGCGGAATGAAAAAGTCCGGCCCCTCGCCTGGCATCTCTTGTTCGTTTTTTGTGCTCTGGGGTTTCTCACAAAAGGCCCGCTAGGGTTCCTTATCCCATTCTTCGGGATTGCCTCCTATGCAGTGGCCAGCGGAGACCGGCGGTCGTTTACCGGCCTTCCGTGGGTGACCGGCTTGGCTATTTTTGCGGTCATCGGCCTCCCTTGGTATGTCCTCATGGTAAAGCTGCATGGTTTTGGATTTCTCAGGCATTTTTTCATGCATGAGAACGTTCGGCGTTTCTTCGTGGCGGAGCATCGCGGCATGGACCGCTGGTTTTTTTATCCGCTCGTCTTCCTTATGGGTTTTTTTCCTTGGGCGGCGTTCGTGTTGACAGGTCTTAGGCAGGTCCTGACCCGAAAAAAAGTACCTCTTTTTCTGGCGCTCTCATTTTTTGCACCATTTTTATTTTTTACATTCGCCAAGTCTAAGCTGATGAGCTATATTTTCCCCGTTTATCCGCTCGCGGCTCTGGCGGCTGGATTTTGGGCATGGAAAGTGCACCGGGCGATGCGGATGGGTTTTTTTGCGTCGCGAGGGTTCATTATTTTGAACTTTTTATTTTGGGTCGTCGCGCCGGTGGCGTTGGCGGCGGGTGCATATTATTTTGCAGAAGTTAAGGACATGCCGATCCAGGCGCCGGTCACTGTGATCTCAGCCGTGATCGTGCCTATGTCTTGGTTGGGCTTCTATTTTTTGAGGCGCCGGGATCTCCTCCGCGCGTTTGTTTCGATGCTAATCATGTCGGTGCTCTTTTCCGCACTCGCATTCGGATGGATGCTCCCCAAGGCCGGAAGCGCCTTCTCATCGAAACGCTGGGCAAAGGATTATGAGCGTCTCGTGGAGGGGGAACAAAGGCCCCTTTTCATGACCAGCAAGCTTTTTGTGAGGGGGATGACGTTCTACACGGGTGCGAAGGACCTAGGCGTATTTTCAAGCCAGCCGCAGGGTGGTTTCTACACACCGCATCCCATACGCATCATTTCTGACTCGGGCGACCTTCTAAAGATGGAAAAAGAGCGTTTCCCTGTCTATTTTCTCCTTCGCGGAAAAGAGTTTGGGCATCTTCTGGAGGGTTTAGAGCCCAGCTTTTCGGTATCGGTGCTGAAAGCAACGACTCAGAGGATATTGGTGCGCCTTGACCGTGTTTAAAAAAACAGCCTCCCTATTTCTTATTCTTTGTTTTTTTAAGGTGTTCACCGCATACGGTGAAGAGGCGCCGTTTGTTTTTGGGCCGGAAGACCGTATTCTCGTGGTCGCTCCGCACCCGGACGACGAGGCGCTAGGTCTCGGGGGCCTTCTTCAGCGCGCAAAAGCGTCTAAGGCCCAAGTGCGCATTGTTTATCTGACGAATGGGGAGTCGAACGAAGTCGCGTCCATCTTTTACCAAAAAAGACCGCTTCTTTTGAGATCTGATTTCGTGAAAAGCGGCTCCATCCGCCGGAAAGAAGCCACAGATGCGATGGAGTCTATTGGTTTTGCTCCCGAGGAGCTTATTTTTTTTGGGTATCCCGACGGAGGGATGCTTAGCATCTGGCTTAAATATTGGGGCGCGTCCGCTCCCTACCGCAGCCTTTTCACGCGCTTCAACAAAGTACCTTACAAGGATGAGTTTTCTACCGGACATTCTTTCAAAGGCGACGAAGTCGTGCGCGATATGGAACGCGTACTGTTTTCGTTCCAACCGACCCATGTTTTTGTGACAGCGCCATTTGACCTGAATCAGGATCATCAAGCGGCCTACCTGTATCTCGAAGTGGCTCTGCTGAATGTGAGTGAGGGACTCCAGCCGGCGCC
>JANNFA010000053.1:0-2323 GCA_031379345.1 Candidatus Omnitrophota bacterium
CGCATTTCGGATTCAGCGGTCCCGCCTCTCTTGATATCAGCCGGCATGTCGCGCTCGCGGATCCGAAAGAAAATCCGCAAGTCATCGCAGATTTCCTTCCCTCCGGCACGGAGCAAAAACTCCCCAAGCGATTTTACGAGACTCTCAAGAAGAAATGTGGTGCGGCATTAAAGTCGGGTTTGACGCACTACCCGCTGGATATCGCCGGAGTATACGGGTACAAGAAGGCGGAGGTCACGGCCGGTGGTGTCGACGTCGCAGAAGTGAATGTCGCGACCCTAGAGTCTAAAAAAGTGAAGGGGTTGTATTTTGCGGGGGAAATTCTCGATGTGGATGGCCGTATTGGCGGTTTTAATTTCCAATGGTCCTGGTCCACTGGGGCGCTGGCCGGCAAGGCGGCGGTGAAGGGCCTATGATCTATCTCGCCTCCTCTTCTCCTCGCCGGAGAACGCTTTTAAAGGCAGCGCGTCTTCGTTTTAAGAGTGTCCGCCCGACCTATAAAGAAGTGCATCGTCATTCAGGTTCCGCAGAGCGGCTAACCCAGGAGCACGCTTTGGGGAAGGCGCTTTCGGTGATGGGGCGCGTCCGGGAAGGGGTCATTCTGGGGGCGGACACAGTCGTGGTTGACGGGAGACGCATTCTCGGAAAACCGGCGACAATGAAAAAGGCCGAAAAAATGTTGGGAGGTCTTCAGGGACGCTGTCACAAGGTGGTGACCGCGGTGGCTCTTATCCGGATGGGGAAGGGGCGGCCTGAGAAACAATGTGTTTTTATTGAAAAAACTGAGGTGCGTTTAAAAAAAATGGACGCAACGATGATTCGCCGGTATCTCAAAAAGATCGGGCCTCTGGATAAAGCGGGTGCCTATGCGGCCCAAGCGGCCGGGGTGGGTGTTGTCGAGCGGATCAAGGGTTCTTTCTCGAATGTGGTGGGTCTTCCGATTGAGAAATTGAAAAAGAATCTGCGTGTGTTAAGATAAACGCATGGAAAAAATCCCGATGACCCGCGAGGGCTACGACAAGCTCGTCAAAGACCTCGATACGATGAAGACCACCAAGCGCCGCGAGATCGCTGAAGATATAGCAAAAGCCCGCGCATTCGGCGACCTGAAAGAAAACGCCGAATACGATGCCGCCAAGAATAATCAGGCGATGAACGAGAAACGTATCAATGATTACACGGATCGCTTGTCCCGCGTGCAGATCATCGATGAATCCAAGATCGCCAAGGACCTTGTTCTGATCGGCGCGAAAGTGCTTTTGAAGGATTTAAAGAGCCAGGAAGAGTTTACCTATCACATTGTGACCCATGACGAGGCAAATTTTGATGAAGGAAAATTATCTGCGATGTCTCCCATCGCGAAGGGACTTTTAGGTTTGAAAGTGGGCGACTCCGCCGAGATCAAGATCCCCGCCGGTGTTCTGAAATACAAGGTCCTCAAAATCTCCAGATAGTCTTTCCCTACCAGATTTTTTACCGCACACCAATTTAAATTCCAACCCCTAACATTCTAACGTGCCTCCTCCGGACCCCGTCCGAGAGAGGCAGGTTAGGCGATAGACAAAATCCTGAAAATAAAGTGAACGAAAAATCGACCCTCGCGTATCTAGTATTAGTGAGAGATGGGAGGGTCTTATGCCAAGAAAGAACCGAGTCGCCTCAGAAACAGGCGTCTATCACTTCATTAACAGGGGAGTGAATAAAAAAAGGCTATTTCACCAGAAGGAAGACTACCGGGTGTATCTGGCCCTTATAGCTGAACACGCCAGGGATATGGATATCCAGATTTACCACTACTGCCTAATGAGTAACCACACTCATATCCTTTTAAGATCCCCAGATATGGAGTCCTTAAGCCGCTTTGGCCACTTTCTTCAGAGGAGATACGCCTACTATTACGGCAGGACTTACCACTGGCCAGAACAGGTGTTCAGAAAGCGTTTCATATCACTTCCCATCAAAAAAGACTCCTATCTGTTAGAGTGCGGACGCTATATCGAAAGAAATCCCGTCAGAGCCAAGCTAGTGGAAGACCCTAAGGATTTCCACTATAGTAGTTATGGGTATTACGGGCTGGGTTTTGAGAATAAAATTATCGCTCCAAACCCTCTCTATGAAGACATGGGTTTCTCAAGAAATGAGCGGATGCTGGCCTACAGGGATTACATCCGAACCGAAAGACCTTACGAGGAGATCGTCGATGAAAAACTCACACCCTTCTAACGTGCCTCCTCGGGACGGGGTCCGGATTGCGATATGCATACGAAAACATGCGTGGAAATGACAGTCAAATCGAATAATCAACAATTTGTCTCTTGCTCCC
>JANNFA010000132.1:0-2675 GCA_031379345.1 Candidatus Omnitrophota bacterium
GTCGCCCCGGTGCTTGATCTTAAACGGGATATTTTGGCATCTGCCTCCAAACCGACGGAAGAGCTGTCGGATACCAAGTTTACTTTGGAAGGAATCACCTTTGACGCGCGGAATCCCACCGCAATTGTGAATGGCGATGTCTATGCGACCGGCTCTAAAATGGGCCCCTATACCATCAAGAAAATCCTTTCCGATTCCGTGGTTCTTTCCGATGGAGTGAATGACCACATTCTAAGTCTACGGCCGACGGAGGTTCTTAAAGCATGAAAAAAGTGATGACTTTTTTGATGGCGGTATGTCTGATGCTGGCTCAAACGGCCTTTGCCGTGGAACAGCCGGGCGCGCTGGCCGGGGCTGGGGCGTCATCAGGACCCACGACCATGGAAGACCGAATGCAGCAGATCATCACAGTGGAGTACAAAGACGCCGACCTTGTGAGTGTTCTCCGCTCTCTGGCTCTGACCTACCGTTTGAATCTCTTGACGGGACCTGACATTAAAGGGAAGGTGACAATTAATCTGCAGGAAATTACCGTGGAAAAAGCCCTTGAGGCGATCCTGAAGGCGAACGGGCTTTTGTACTCCTTACGAGAAGGAGTCATCTACGTGACATCGGGCGACCCGTCCCTGGTCGATACCAAGACGGAAGTGGTCCAGCTGAAATATCTGACCGCCACGCAGGCGCAGAACATGTCGCGCAAAATGCTTTCACCGAAGGGCGACATGAAGATCAATGAAACGGCCAACAATATGATCGTGACCGATCTTGAAGAGAATATCACAAAGATAAGGGCGCTCATCGATGAAGTGGATACGGCTCCACGACAAGTCCTTATTGAAGCCAAGATCCTCGATATTACGTCAACTGATCTGCGCTCGCTTGGCGTCACCTACAACTTTGATTATCAGCCAGCGGGGGTGGACGCTCTTGCCGGCGGTTTATTCGACCGTAAGACGGGGTTTGCCGAAACCCTTTCAACGTCCGTAGCGCTTCCTTCACAGTCATCACTTTCCACGGGGCAGATTACATTGAATGCGTTGACGCTGAAAGGCTTCACGCTGGACGCGACGATTGACGCGCTCGTTCGCGATGGCAAGGCGCATCTTTTGGCATCACCGTCCATCGCCGTGATCAGCGGCCAAGAGGCGCGTATCGTTATCGGCGAAAGATTCCCTTATAAGGAAAGAACACAGACGACTTCGGGCACTACCGAGACGACAAAGTTCGTCGATATCGGCACGTCGCTCAAGGTCAATCCGCAGATCAATGACGACGGCTACATCACGATGAGCCTGCATCCAGAAGTTTCGTCGCTGACGGAGGCATTGGATGCAGGTCCACGCGTCGCTACGCGCGAAGCGGACACCACCGTACGGGTTAAGGAAGGCGAGACACTGGTTATCGGGGGCCTGATACGGCAGAAGGATAATAGCACCATTGACAAGGTTCCATTCCTAGGGGACATTCCCTATATCGGCCGCCTGTTCAGCCGCGTGTCGTCTGATAGCGAGCAAATAGAATTGGCGGTATTCATCACCCCGCGAATCCTTTACTCCCGCGAGGAGCGAAACAAGCTCGGTCGAAAAAATCAGGCCGAGGAGAAAAGTTCCATGTTGATCGATCAGTCCTCAGAGTTAATCATGGTCAATCAGATCTATGGCCATGCGTACGATATGGAGACTAGTAAAGGCATCGCCTCTGTCAGAAAGGACGAAGGTTCGCGCATGACACAGGCGATGAGTCAGTACGAGCTCATCTACCGGCAATTTCCGGACAGCGAACGCGCCCCCGAAGCCAAATACCGTATCGGGATGATCCAATGGACTTATGAGAAAGATTACAAAAAAGCAAAGAACACTTTTTCAACGCTGATGTCTGATTATCCAAAGAGTAAATGGGCCGAGCAGGCGCGAAATGCCTATGAGCAGATGGACCGGCAAATGGTGGAAGCACGCGACCAGGCTGACGAGGCGATGAAGGCTCTTGAGGATAAACAAAAGCGTGAGCGTTGAGTGAAACCTCAGTAAATGCCGGCTTTTAATTATAAGGCTCGAAACCAGCAGGGCGAATCGGTCGCGGGGACTCTCGACATGGAGAGCGAAGCCAGCGTCGCGGCCAATCTCGATAAGCTCGGATATACGATCCTCGAGATCCGAACACCCTCGGTGGTCATCCCGTCATTTTCCGACCTTACAGACCGCTTCCAAGGACTGAATAAGCAAGAAGTCACTCTTTTTTCGAGACAGCTGTCCACGCTGATCCGTTCTGGCATGCCTCTGTTACCGGCCTTGACCACCATCTGCGAACAGACGGTGAACAAAAAGTTTAAGGTTATCCTGGAAGATATCCGGCAATCGGTGCAGGCTGGTTCAAGTTTTTCAGAAGCTCTTTCAAAATATCCTAGCGTGTTCTCCGAGCTTT
The DNA here is from genome assembly GCA_031379345.1 of Candidatus Omnitrophota bacterium. GTDB lineage: Bacteria > Omnitrophota > Gorgyraeia > 2-02-FULL-51-18 > 2-02-FULL-51-18 > JAHFFM01. Next base: position 2,422 of record JANNFA010000132.1, read on the forward strand.
TTGTCAGCATGGTGAGAGTCGGTGAAACAGGCGGTATCATGGACCAGGTGCTTGAGCGTCTTTCTGCTCTCGGGACCCAGGAGATGGAGATTCAGTCACGTATTCTGTCCGCGATGACGTACCCGATCGTCCTGGTCGTCATCTCATTCTTGATCGTGAATTTTATCTTGGTGGGCGTGCTGCCTAAGTTTGTGTTGGTATTCAAGGCTTCTGACGCTGCCCTACCGATTCCGACGCTGATCGTATTGGGCGCA
>JANNFA010000134.1:0-2176 GCA_031379345.1 Candidatus Omnitrophota bacterium
CTGGCGCTGATCCAAAGGGGCGCTCTGGTCAATCAACGCCACGCGCCACCCATTTGATTAAGGTGGCTTGTCAGACTGTATTGGGGCAGCGGGCATCGATGGACGTGTTTGGAACGGCTCAAGGCGGCCGGCATCGGAAAAATTCACCGAGTGACGCTTACCACGCGCAAACCTCCGCAAAGTTATGAGGATGCGCCCTATGTCGTGAAGCACCGCATCAATCTTAAGAGCGTTGTGAAAGAGGAGAAGGTTCTTTTTGAGGGCAACGCTTCCACCGCGGTCCAGGGTTTTCCGAAGAACATCAATGTATCGGCCACGCTTTCTCTTGCCGGCATTGGAGCCAAACGAACCAAGGTTCGCATCATCGCCTCACCCCAGATGTTGGTGAATGTCCACGAGGTCTATGTGGTGGGTGATTTTGGCTCATTTTATACGCGCACAGAGAACTTCCCATCCGAGCAGAATCCAAAGACAAGCCGGCTGGCGATACTGTCCGCTGTGGCCACGCTGGAACGTATCCTGAAGAACGTCAAGATTGGCACCTGACGACGCTGAGATCCTGCGCGGCTGTCTGCGCGGCGACAAACGCGCTTGGGATGGATTTGTTGACCGATATTCGCGCCTGATCTACTGGTCCATCTGGAAGACGCTCGAAAAGCGCGCATTGCCTAATAAAGAGGAGGCTTGCCGCGAGACATTCCAGGAATTTTTCAGGCGGGCGTTAGAACCGTCTTGCATGCAGAAGCTCGCCGGCGCAGCGAATCTTACGAAGTATTTGCATGTGACTGTTTCAAACCTAGTCTCCGAACGCTTTCGCCGTTCCGGAACGATAGAGAAGTTTGAGGTTTCGGAAGAGTCGGCGGAAGCCGAGGCGGGGGAGTCTTCGGATGACACGGTCCTGTCTGAGCGCCGCGCGATCCTGGAATCGGTTCTGGGTACTTTAAAGCCAGACCAAAGAAAATGTCTTGAGCTGCACTACCTGGATGGGCACACGCACCAGGAGGTAGGGAATATCTTGGGGCTTTCGCAAGACACCGTTTCCTCGATCTTGCGCCGCGCCAAAGAAAAACTGAGAGAACGCCTGCGAGCGAAAGGAATAGAGGAGTCATGAGCGACCCCCTGGACGATTTCATCAAAGATTATTTGGGCGAGACTCGCGCGGTCCCGCCGGGTCTTGTGCAAAAAGCGAAAGACCTCGTTTCGACAAATCCTGCCTCACCGGCAGGCGGGCGTCCCGGTGTGGGGAAATGCCCTCACTGCGGAAAACCCATCACACCCTTTAAGGGCGGGGGCATGTCCGGCTCTTGGAGCCAGTTGTGGCTTGTCGCTGCCGGCGCCGTACTTATCGCCTCATTCTTCCTTCGCCCTTATTTTATGCAATTTCTTGTTCTGGCGCTTCTTTTCGGGTTTAAGGGAATTGTGGACCAGCGCGCCCGGAAGACACAGATACTCATCTACAAGGCCCTTTCCGAGGAAGAAGGCGGAATGCGGCACCGTTTACATCAGCATACGACTCGTTTATAATCAGACCTTTCAGACTCCTTAAAAATTTACGGGGCGTGGCTCAGCTTGGCTAGAGCGCTAGGTTCGGGACTTAGAGGTCGTGGGTTCGAATCCCACCGCCCCGATGTTTTTTTCATGGAATAAGCGAGAGACGATGCGACGTTCCTTTTTGATCGTAGTAGCTTTGCTTCTATTGGCCCCGGCCTATGCGCCGGCGGCTCCTGCCAGCGTTCCCGCCAAAAAAGTCGAAATATTCGTCACAGGGTGGTGCGGCTACTGTAAAAAACTCGAAGCTTTTCTGAAAAAAAATCACATTGAATACACTCGTTATAACGTGGAAGAGGACGCTGCCGGCGCCGAGATCTTTAGAATGATCGGCGGAGAAGGGGTGCCGGTCGTCCGCATCGGAAAAGAAGTTATCCATGGATACGACCCGGACGCGGTCCTTGCGGCGCTCCGCTAAAATCGTCGAAAGCGCGGGCGGTGTGGTTCTCAATCCCCGCGGCGACGTCTTGGTGGTGAATCAAAACCAAGACTCATGGTCCTTGCCGAAGGGGCATATCGACCCCGATGAAAGCGCGTTGGAGGCGGCCAAGCGCGAGATCTACGAAGAATCTGGCGTCAAAACGCTCCATTTTGTCCGCGCTCTTGGAAGTTATGAAAGGCCGCGTAT
>JANNFA010000156.1:0-4102 GCA_031379345.1 Candidatus Omnitrophota bacterium
CATCAGAAACGTCGTCAAATCTAGAAATGCAACCAGAACCGCGACGCCGACAACGGCTCCAGCGGAGTACAGGACAAAGCGCGAAAGCGGTTTCTCCCGGCGCGCGCTCAAGAGCACCAAGACCACGATGGAAGTGGTCGAGGGCATGCAGTTTGACTCGGGCTATCTCTCACCGTATTTCGTCACCAACGCCGACAACATGGAAGTCGTGCTCGATGACGTGCTCATCCTCATCTACGAGAAGAAGATCTCCGCGATGAAGGATCTTCTGCCCGTACTCGAACAGGTGGCCAAGTCGGGCCGCCCGCTCCTCATCATCTCGGAAGAGACCGATGGCGAAGCGCTCGCGACCCTCGTTGTGAACAAGCTCCGCGGCACCCTGCAGGTCTGTGCGGTCAAAGCGCCGGGTTATGGCGATCGCCGCAAGGAAATGCTGGGCGACATCGCCGTCCTCACGGGCGGAAAGCCGATCATGGAAGAGCTCGGTCTTAAGCTCGAGAACGTGAAGCTCACCGACCTCGGCCGCGCCAAGCGCGTCACCGTGGACAAAGAGAACACGACCTTGATCGAAGGCGCGGGAAAGACGGCCGAAATCAATGGCCGCATCGCGACCATCAAGAAACAGATCGAGACGTCGGATTCCGACTATGACAAAGAGAAGCTCCAGGAACGCCTCGCGAAGCTCGCGGGCGGCGTGGCTGTTCTCAATGTCGGCGCGGCGACCGAAACAGAAATGAAAGAAAAGAAGGCCCGTGTGGAGGACGCATTGCATGCGACCCGCGCGGCTGTCGAAGAGGGAATCGTTCCCGGCGGCGGCGTGGCCCTTATCCGCTGCGCGAAAGCGCTGGATAAGATCGACCTCGAGGGTGACGAACTCGTCGGCGCGAAGATTATCAAGCGCGCCATCGAAGAGCCCTTGAAGCACATCGCGTTCAACGCCGGTCAAGTCGGCGATGTCGTGGTGGCCAAGGTAAAAGAGTCCAAGGATGCGGCATACGGCTACAACGCCGATACCGATGAGTACGAAGATCTTGTGGCCGCGGGCGTTATCGACCCGGCCAAAGTGACCCGTACCGCGCTTGAGAACGCCGCGTCGATCTCAGCGCTGCTCCTCACGACCGAATCCCTCATCACCGACCTGCCTGAGGAGAAATCCTCGATGCCGGCCGGAATGCCCGGAGGAATGGGCGGTATGGGCGGCGGAATGGGCGGCTATTAAGCTATCGGACGCGGTCCGAATGTCTGCCCGCCGTGCGCACAATGCCGGTGGAAGCAGTTAAATCATTCGGCTCGTTCGATTCTGTTGATCGGACCGCGTCCGGTCAAGGAGAATGAAACGCAAAAGTTAAAGAAACAAATTAAGAAACCCGGGGCCCACAAAGCTCCGGGTTTTTTATTATCCAAAAAAGTTTTACAAAAACTTGAAGAAGAATATAGGCTGGCGGTGGAGTTTGTGGCGGCTGGCGAGCGTTGTTCTCGGGTACGCGCGATTCCCGCCGAGAATCGCGCTCTGCTTCGGCGCGCGTGAGCTTGAAAGGGTTTTCCGTGGAGCGCGCCTCCAGAGGTCCCTGCGAACAACACCTCGCCACCCGTCGCAAAAAAATTATTACCAGCGAAGAAAGGATTCCCAATGCTAGTGTTTATCGACGAAAGCTGGCAAGCGATAGATAGTGCTCAGAAACAAGTTTGTGTTTTGTCGGCCATAGCGATACACAGCCAAGACTTTAATGAGTACTCCCGACAGCTATGGAATTATAAAGTAAAGCACTTGGGGCCAAAATGCGGAGACATCGAAATAAAAGGGAAAGACATATTCAAGAAGTTTAACTTTAGGCTTGAAGGCAAAGGGATAATATCTAGGGAATTAAGCCTTGCTAGGGATGTGTTTGGTTACGCTCAAACGCATAATGCAATAGCATTTGCATCCGTTGTTTTTGATCAAGAACAGGTCCAACTAGATTGTGCTGATGCAAAATTATTGGAAAGACCATTTTTGTATCTTTTTGAACGTATCAACCTATATATGCAAGAAAACCACCCGACCAGAATGGCCTCGTTGATATTCGATGATCGAAATCTGGGTCAGAACGAAAGAATATCGCAAAGCGTCAGTAATTTTTTCCATTTAAGCAAAGCCGGAAAAACCTTTGATAGAATTATCAAGGTTCCATTTTTTGCAATTTCTTCGGAGAACATTGGGATTCAGTTGGCGGATATGGTTAGTCATTTAATCGGTAGAGATGTTGGGCTTGATAAAAAAATGGTAAGCGAATTTTACAAAGAAATTAAAAAACTAGAATTCAAAAGTAAGACCGAGCGGGACGGGGATGATGGTAAAAAACACCTTACATACGGATTTAAGCCGATAAAACAGAAAGAGGTCGGCAATTTAGATAACCAGAAAGGTTAGCCTAAACTAATAACGCGGCTAGAAAGCCGAGTACCGACCTCTGAAGAGAGTATACAACCCAATGCCCGTTTTGGCAAGTTACCAGCACTAGGCTGGACAGGTCCGGAATACGGTAGGTCGCGCCCCTCCGGAGAACGCCTCGTCCGCCGATAGCAAGACTCCGGTACCTGGCTCCGACGCCGCCAGCCTATCGGACGCGGTCCGAAAAATGCCGGTGGCTTCTGAGGCCGGTATGAAGCATTTAACGAATCTTGTATCATGAAACTCTGTACCGCGGACCGCGCCCGGTTAGCGGCGTTGGTGCCTGGTACCATGTAAAAGCATGGACGCATGCGGTCAAGAAGAGATTTGACCCCTTATCTTACAAGGGGTAGCTTCGGACGGGGTACCGTTAGCCTGTTTGGGGACACGTTACAGGTTCCCACCCGTCCGGTGAAACAGGTCTTACTTAGTTTTGTGATGTGTCCCCAGTTACGCGGCTCCGATGCCGCCAATGCCGCACGCGGTCAATTATTTCATTCCGGCGTTGGTGCCGGGTACCTTGTAAAAAAGCTACGTGAACCACGTCTGGCAAAGGAGGTATGTTATGAATATTTTAAATTTGCTAATACTTGTCATTGTGATAGCGTTTACGCTGTTTTACGGCCTAAAAGCTGTTGGGATTTTTATTGATAATAAGCGCGGCCGAGCGTGGTGGTTGCATCAATTCTGGATAAATTTTATTGGCTGCGCCGCGGGCTGGCTTAGTCTATTCTGTTTGTTTGTTAGGCTCAAGTCACTTGGTTGGCCGTGCAATTCCGGGGACACATTACTAAATTAGTTTAGTGATGTGTCCCCGGTTATGAAGACATCCATGCGTCCGGACGACCCTACCAAATTACCATAAACCGGACCAGGTCCGAAATGCCGTTTTGGGGACAGGTTAGATGACAGCAACGCATACCGGACCCCCTTAGGCGGGGAGACGTATACCGGACGCAGTCCAGCGGGGAAGCATTGAAATGAGACAAGGGCATGGACCCATTATTCTTTTCGTAATCGCTGGGTTTTTGGTGTTCATGGTGTGGGCTGTCATAAAAGAAGAAGCGAATAACAGAGCAGCGGAGGTTCCGGCGCCCGCGAGCAATGGGCTTAGAGCTTTTGAAGAATAATCCTATGAAACCCTGGGCCTACTCGAAAGACAGAAAGTCACTGCATGCGAAGTTCAAGGCCAAAGACTTCATGGCAGCGGTGCGCATCATCGGTCGCGTGGCCAAGATAGCCGAAAAAATGGACCATCATCCCGACATTCACCTCACAAACTATCGATCCCTTCGATTCGTATTATCGACCCACTCAGAAGGCCGTGTCACTTCGAAAGACCTAAAGCTGGCGAAACAGATCAGCAGGGGGGCTATTTATAATGGGGCGTGACCTGCTTTTCTTATCGTCATTTTTTGTGATTCCCTATGGGCTTCTAACAGCCTTAGGCTGGGTCGGCGGACCCAGGGTGGAGCCGGCGGCGCGTATGCGTGTTAGCCTGAGTGTTTTTTTTATTGTGACGTCCATAGCCCATTTTGCTTTGGGGCAAAAAATGGCTCGGATGTTGCCTTCGGAACTTCCGTATCGTCTAGAAATCATTTATGTGACCGGGGTTTTTGAGTTTTTGGGAGCGGTGGGCGTGTGGCTACCCAAACTTAGACGCTTGGCGGG
>JANNFA010000177.1:0-1851 GCA_031379345.1 Candidatus Omnitrophota bacterium
GGGAGAGCCCTTGCTCGGCGCAGTGAAAACGCTTTCTCTCCCGGATCTTTGGGAGAAAGTTTTGTTTCTCGTCTTGTTTTACATTCTCATGCAGGTTCTTTTTTGGCCTCTGCGGTACTTGTCTGGCTGGAGGCTCGAAAAAGACTTTGGAATGCACAAGCAGGGCTTTGCGGGATGGTTTATGGACGTCCTCAAAGCGCAGGCGCTGGGACTATTGTTTTTTACCGCCAGCGCTCTTGTTTTTTTCTTTGTTCTGCACGCTTGGCCCGGGCAGTGGTGGTGGGTTCTTGCGGTGATCGCATTTGCTTTTTCGTCACTGGTCTCTACGGTCTTTCCTGTTTTGATCCTCCCGTTATTCTACCGATGCGTTCCACTGGCCGAAAAGAGCCTTGTTCCGCGTCTTCAAAACACACTCGAGCTTTGCGGCCTCCCAAAACTTCCTCTTTTTGAGATAAAAATGGGCGAGAAAACGGTCCGCGCAAATGCTATGCTCACTGGTTTTGGAAAAACGCGCCGTGCACTACTCTCTGACACCCTGCTTTCTCAATACGAACTCTCTGAGATAGAGATGGTTCTCGCTCATGAAGCAGGCCACGATGTCCGGCGGCACTTGATCCGCTCGCTTCTTTTTGAAGCCGCCGCCGCAAGCACAGCATTTTACGCGCTTTTCTTTTTTTCATCGGGTCTAAATCTCCAAAATTTAGCCCTCTTTCCCACCCTGATGCTTGCCGCGCATCTAGCCGGGCTTGCTCTCCTGCCTCTGACCAACGGACTATCACGCCAACACGAAAGAGAGGCCGATCTTTTCGCGCTCGCACACTACCCTAATAAGGCCGTGTTCGCCTCCTTGATGGAAAAACTGGCGACACACAACTTGTCAGACCCTTCACCGGGCCGATTGGAGGAATTCCTTCTCTACACACACCCTTCCAAGAAAAACAGGATCGCTCATGCAGAAAAATTTCTCGCGATGCGTCTTGCCAACTAAGTCTGCGCCATCTAAAATGGCGGGAGTGAGGTGATGCGATGATGAAGGAAGCGAAAATTGTTTCCGTTGTTTCTCTTTTTCCACTGCCACAATACGTCGTAGTGCTTGAGGATGTGGAAAAAACACGCCTCGTGCCGATATGGATCGGCGTGAATGAGGGTAATGCCATTGCGCTTGAGCTCCAAGGAGAGAAATTTCCTAGGCCGTTGACGCACGACCTGATCGTGAACCTGATCTCCTGCTTGCACGCCTCGGTCGAGAAGGTGGTTGTGAGTGACCTCAAAGACAATAGTTACTACGCGCTGATCCACCTGAAGGCCGGCGGAAAATCTCTCGTCATTGACGCCCGTCCATCAGACTCGCTTGCCATCGCTGTGCGCATTCACTGTCCGATATTCATCGATGAAAAAGTGCTCAAAAAGTGTCCTGTCATCGAAAAACCGATCACAAAAGAGGAGATAGACCGGTTTAAAGATCAGCTCAAAAATATGACGTCTGATGAATTTTTTAAAGGTCTTGAGGAAGCGCCGCCCGCCAAAGAGCCCAAGCCAGGCGAGTCTTTTAAGCAAAAGCTCTTTGGTCAGCCGCCAGAAGGATTTTCGCCCGAAGAGGGGGAGGGGGAAGATGAGGGGGGTGAGGAGGATGAGAGCGATGAGAAGGAGTAATAAATTTTACAGCGCTTGGGCTGTATGGTTGGTTTTGATTTGCGTGGGTGCCTTGGCAGACGCTGCTTTCGCCTACACCTATTCACCCATCGACAACTCGCGGAGCGACTACCGCGCCGGCGCGAGCCGGAAGTTCGGCCGCGGACTTGCAAATACCGGACTTGGCTGGACGGAGGTTTTTAAAGGCATGCAAGATGT
>JANNFA010000243.1:0-2204 GCA_031379345.1 Candidatus Omnitrophota bacterium
GGGGCGTTATCAATGGTGTCGAAAGCTCTGGCTTCAGCCAGACCTGTTTTGGCAAGAACGGTCGTGATGGCGGCAGTCAGCGTGGTCTTGCCATGATCGACGTGACCGATCGTGCCGATGTTGACATGAGGCTTGGTACGTTCAAATTTTTCTTTGGACATTTAGCGATTCCCCCTTTGATTATCAATTTCTGGAGCTGGAGACCGGGATCGAACCGGTGACCTTCTGCTTACCATGCAGATGCTCTACCAGCTGAGCTACTCCAGCAGGTCAATCGGCCAAAAAAAACACAATGACGATTGAGGCTCAAATTATAAGGGTTTTTGACGCAGTGTCAAGTATTTCGAGGCACTTAGGGAAGTCGCGAAAATAAAATCAGCGCCACAAGAAGCGCCACCTTCACAAAATAGCCCGCGTCTGCCCGTGCGGGTGTTTTTAACTTCCGCGCATTAGGGGATGCCGCATAAAGACGCTGCAAAGCTGTCCAATGGGTGCCAATGCCAAGGAGCCAGACAACGACCGTCACGTGATTCACGGCCAACGCGATTATCAAAACCCCGACCCTCTCTCCCCTCTCCCAAAATCCCACGCGACAAGAATCCATCTCGCACTCCGCGCGGGCTCTTATATAGCTGATAAGAAACGAGCCGGTCCAGCCGCTGGCCGAAAGAGCCGCCAAGTCCAAGCGGTTATTCTGAAAAAAATAAAAGATCAATCCCGCAAATAGGAACGAGTCGCCATAACGATCGAGTGAGGAATCCAGGATACCGCCAAACACCGTGTCTTTTCCAGAAGCTCGAGCAACCGCACCGTCCAACATATCGAACAGTCCTGAAGACAGTAAAACGATTGCGGCGAAAAAAAACTCTCCACGAAAAATAAGCCATCCAGAGCATGCGGCAAGAAGAAGACCGGAGACGGTCAAGAAATTTGCGGAGATACCGAGACGATGGAGGAATAGAGCGATTTTATTTTTCATAAATTGGAGCGGGTGGAGGGAATCGAACCCTCATAACAAGTTTGGAAAACTCGTATTCTACCATTGAATTACACCCGCTGATGGCTGCTAATCTACCAGAAAAGGAGGGGACACTCAATTAGGAAGGAAAGAATCGACGCTCAGGCGGCGAGTTTGTCCAAGCCGGGCCCGCGCCGAAGACAACGCCGAACTTCCTTGGCAAGCGTGGAAAGTTCGAAAGGCTTTGGGAGATACCCCGTCGCCCCAATGACCATCCCGATCACGCGGTCTACCTCCGCGATCTTGCCGGTGACCATCAGGATCGGAGTGCGTTTGAATATTTCGTCTTCGTCCTCGCGGATCGCCTTGCAGACTTCTTCGCCGGGTCGGCCCGGCAAGCGCAAATCAAGAAGGATAAGATCAGGGCGTAATTTCTTGGCGTCATCCAATGCCTCAAATCCATTTTCAGACTGAGCCACCTCGTAGCCGAGCTCGGTCAGATAGACCGACTCCAATTCTCGAATTCGGGCATCGTCGTCGACGACCAGAATCAGCGGTATATCATGCGTAGGATACATACATATCACTCCTACCCTATATTCTGGCTGAGGGACTCAAGAGAATCAAGTGGCAGTTAAAATTAGTTAAATTTGTATGGGGAGAGAAGGATTCGAACCTTCGAAGGCGAAGCCGGCAGATTTACAGTCTGCTCCATTTGACCGCTTTGGTATCTCCCCAAAACTAATTCCGAGCTGGAGGTCGGGGTCGAACCGACGACCTGCTGATTACAAATCAGCTGCTCTACCAACTGAGCTACTCCAGCAATCCTTTAGCGAATCGATAAGATCGCTGGCGGTGAGTGAAAGCTCGCCGGTCTTCTTGACCGCCAGGTCGCCCGCTTTACCGTGAAAATACACGCCCCAAACGGCCGCCTCGAACGAGGAGAGTCCCTGTGCGATAAAAGCTGCGATAATACCGGTCAGCACGTCGCCTGAGCCGCCCTTGGCCATGCCCGCATTCCCGGTAATATTGCGGAACATCCTATCACGGAAGACCACCCGCGTATTCGGCCCCTTCAAAACGAGCACCCCATCATAGAGTCTCGACAGTTTTTTTGCAAGCCGGATACGGTCGGATTCTGTCCTCGGCAGATTTGTTCCGAATAGTCGCTTGAATTCTCCCGCATGCGGCGTTAAAACAAGCGGTGAGCGGTGCCTTGCCAACTCTCCTGCCTTCCTCTCGAACG
>JANNFA010000033.1:0-10233 GCA_031379345.1 Candidatus Omnitrophota bacterium
GAGGCGCAATGGCTTCCGTGATACAGCTCTTCATATCGGAAAATACGCTCCCTCTAGCAAAAAATTCCATATGTGGGTGTCCTACATAGACGAAGCGGGCCGCACGATACTCCTGGACCCGACGATCCAGATCAAGCCCTGGGACGTCACGAGATTTTCTGAGAAAAACTACAAATCCTCCCATATCCTGACAGGCGACGACTGCGTCAGTCTTTGACGAAGCGGGAGGACATTCCCGGCAGTGTCTTCGTGTTTGGCCTCGTGAGTTTTCTGACGGACGTCGCCAGCGACATGGTCTATCCCCTTCTTCCGGTCTTCCTCACGCAATATCTGGGGGCCGGACAGAGTTTCGTAGGGCTTATTGAAGGTTTTGCCGAATCCGTCGCCGCGCTTTTTACGCTTTTTTCGGGCCGAATTTCTGACCGCCTACGCGACCGCAGCCGCCTCGTCCTATTCGGTTATTCTCTTTCTTCTTTGTCCCGCCCGTTCATTGCGGCCGCGCAAGGCCCTTGGACTGTGTTCTTTATCCGGTTCTCGGACAGGGTGGGCAAGGGGATCCGCACCTCTCCGCGTGACGCACTCATCGCGGATTCGGTCGCTCCCCAAAATCGCGGAAAAGCGTTCGGACTTCAACGATCGATGGATCATGCGGGCGCCGTTGTCGGTCCGCTGATTGCCACCCTCTTGCTGGCGACCGCGGTGAAAGACCTCCGCACGCTCTTCTGGCTGACCGCCATTCCGGGCCTTCTCGCGGTCGCTTTAATCCTATGGAAGGTGCGCGAAGTTCTTCCCGAGGATCGCCCCATCCCGGAAAAATCGGCCGTCAAGCTGAAAATGCCGCATGGGAAGCTGCGCGTCTATCTAGCCATCCTCTTTTTGTTCATCCTTAGCTGTTCTTCGGATGCGTTCCTGCTTCTGCGCGCCCGCGAGCTTGGAGTCCGTGTCGTCTTCCTGCCCCTCCTCTGGATGGTCTTTAATCTGGTAAAAACCGTCACCACGCTCCCCTGCGGGATTCTCTCGGATCGGATCGGAAGACGCCGCACGATCGTGATCGGATGGTTCATTTATGCCGCCGTGTATGCGGCGTTCGGTGCCGCCCGGACAAGCGGTCATGCGTGGATCATTTTTGCCTGTTACGGTCTCTTTTACGGTTTCACGGAAGGGAGCGAACGGGCCCTTCTCGCAGATTTTTCTCCACATCATGAAAAGGGACAGACATTCGGCTGGTACTATCTTGTTATTGGATTGGGATCTCTGCCGGCAAGTCTTTGGTTTGGGTGGGTGTGGCAATCCCTAGGGGCACAGGCCGCGTTTTTTATCAGTGCCGCGATCTCTCTTGTCGCCTGTGTCTTAATGCTTCTTTTTATGGTGCGCTATCCTTCCGCGCGGACGGCTCAAGTGTCGCTTGCGTGACCTGTCGATCTCAAGCAGAGCTTCTTGGAGCCCTCTCCAGCCGTCGACCTTCACTTTTTTCATTTCAAGATCCTTGTAGATCGCAAAAAAGTGTTCGATTTCTTTTAGGAGATGCGGCGGCACTTGTGAAAGGTCGTCGATGTGGCTCCAAAGGGGGTCGCGTATCGGAACGCAGAGAATTTTGTCATCTTCGCCTTTCTCATCCCACATCTTGAACAGGCCGATCGGCTTAGATTCGATCACACAGCCCGGAAAAGTCGGTTCCCACACGAGCACAAGCGCGTCAAGCGGATCCCCATCCAGCGCGAGCGTATCGGGAATGAACCCGTAGTCGCTTGGGTAGTGCACGGAAGAGAACAGCATGCGGTCAAATACGAGCGCTTTGGTCTTTTTGTTGAACTCGTACTTGTTGCGGCTGCCTTTTGGGATCTCAACAATGACCGTGACAGAGTGAAGATTGGGCTTGATGCGTTTCATGGCAGGTATTCTACAACACTGACCCGGTTCCTTCCCAATCTTTTTGCTTGATACATGGCCGCGTCGGCGTTATCAATGAGCGCTATCACGCTTCCATGCGCGGACAAGAGTGTGGCGCTGCCGATACTCACGTTCACGCTTAAATTTTCCTCGTAGGCGCTGAACACCTTCTCGCTCACCGCCCGCCGGATACGTTCGGCCACAAGGAGCGCAGTCGCGGCATCTGTCTCGATCAAGCCCACTCCAAACTCCTCTCCGCCGTAGCGCCCCACAAAATCTACCTCGCGAATGTTTTTTTTGATAGTTTGCGCGACCTGGCGCAGGACGACGTCGCCCACGAGATGCCCGTACTCGTCATTGAAATGTTTAAAAAGGTCTATATCGATCATGAGGAATGAAAGCTTCAGCCCAAACCGTTTCGAACGATTCATCTCCCCTTCCAACCTCTCGATCAGATGAGGCCGCACATACACGCCGGTAAGACCGTCCGTGATCGCGAGGTTTTGGATACGGTCATAAAGCTTCACGCGTTGAAGTTCCACCAGAAACCGCTCGATAAGCACAAAGAGAAGCGGATCGCCTTTCGTCACGAGTCCCACAATCGTAACGACAGAAAAAATCCGGTCCTGGATAAAAACAGGATACGCGGCGAACTCGGAAACACGGCCGTCCGTCTTCCCAAAAAATTGTTCTTTCGACTCGTCGAGCAAAATCGTCCGCTTTTCTTTAAACACCGTCTCGTAAAGGCTGCTGTCAAAAGGAAAGACCTCCCCGCGACACTTTTGACGGTCCTTTAGAAACGCAGCCCGGTCGAACATATTCTTGAAATGGCTGCGCCGGAGCTCGAACAGTTCGTCGGGGTACGAGGATTCAGGCTGCTCGGTGCTGAAGAATGCGAGCTTCACCACTTCAAAATCAAAGTACTCGGAGAGCGCTTCGCAAAAAACAAAGAACGTCTCAAGCGGGTCGAGTGAACGTGACATCTCCTTGATGCGTTCATAGAACTCGACGATCTCTTCTGATCTGTGTTCGAGCGTTCTTGTGCGCTGCTCGTTCTCTTCGAGCGTCTTCTTCGACTGTCCGAGGGATCGCGCGGCGGCCACTGTCTCGCGGTCAAGCTTCGCCAACCAGCCGTATGCCCAGCCATGAAAATGCCGTGCACCATAGAACACCGCGACCGAAAACAAGAGATAATAACCCCAGGCGATCGGATCCATCAAACCTTTCACGGCCAACCACGCCGCCATCGCCATCATCATCACAAACACAATGATCTGGTCCATCCGTGATCCAAAAAAATGCACGAAAAAAAGGATCATGAACCAGAGAAGGTTAAGGATCAGGAACTTCCACATACGCGGTCGCGCCCCCCGTCTTTTGCACGGTAAAGGTGTTTATCCGCGATCTTTAGCAGCTCTTCGGCGGTCTTTCCGTCCTGCGGAAAAGAAGCAACGCCGAGTGACACCGTGACCGGACGCTCGACGCGGCGAAGGACGAGTTTTTGCCCCGCCACCTCCTTGCGGATCGCCTCGGCCAATTTCATCGCGGACTTTCCGTCGCGTCCTGGGAGGAGCAGCGTAAACTCTTCACCGCCGTAGCGCGCGCCGATCTCGGCTGGTTCGAGGAGCCGCTGGAGGGTCTTGGCGATGGTCTTCAAAACCGTATCCCCGGCCGTGTGGCCGAACTCATCGTTGTATTTTTTAAAATAGTCCACATCGAGCAAGATAAGCGAGAGCGGTGCGTCCTTCAGCTCTGCGCGGACTATCTCTTCGCGGAAACGTTCCTGGAAATAGCGGTTTAGATAAAGCCCTGTCATCGAATCACGTATGGCCAGCTCCTCCATTCGGTCATAAAGCAGACGGTTGCGGAGTGTGACCGCCGCAAGACTCGCGATGATATCCAGAACGTGCAAGTCATCCGACGAGAACGCATGCGTGGCGCGCGACGAGGCGCGCAGAACTCCGAGTACCTTGTTCTCGGTGATGAGTGGACAGGCACACACGGAACGAAGGCTTCCGGCCGATTGCCTGCGGACCGTCGCAAAACGGAAATCGTTAAAAGCATCCTCGATAAGGAGCGGCCTTGAGCGGCGCATCACCCACAGATCGAAAGGGCTTCCGTAGCGGTCGGGTGGCTCCATGGAGAAAGCCCGGTCAGAGGCCGTCGGTTCGAGACGCTGGTTATTTTCATCCACGAGATACAGAACGCATTCCTCGGCATGCGGTACCAAATTATGCGTCTCATCCACCACGCGCCGCACAAGCTCGGGGACGGTCGGGATGCCTTTCAATGTCTCGGCGAACTGGTGCAATTCGAGAAAACGCTCGACACGCCGATGCAGTGCCTTCTCCAGTTCCGCGTTTCTCAAGAGATCTTCTTTGGCTAGATGCACCTCTTCCTGAATTTTTTCCTTTGCGAGTCGTTTGTCGTTGGTGTTCTTCTGTACCTCATAAAGGAACGAAGCCATGACGTAGTACAAGATGCCATAAGAGACGGCCTGGGCGAGAAGCCACGGTTCTTTCAGCGCGAGCGCCAGGTACAAGACGATGAGAGCCGCAAGACCGGAGAGGATGCCGGCCGTGACGGGGCCCGCAAAACTCCAAACAAGCACGAGAATCAAATACGATACGAACAAAAGCGATGAGAATATCTGATCGGCGAGAGAAAGGTTTGCTTTGATGGGGTCGAGATACCAAAAAACGAGGCCTATCCACGCTGTGAACGCGAGGACCGGAATGAGTATTAGAGGCAGTTGCGACCTCCTTCGGGCGAAGTCACGCCCGCGGGGCTAGACGATGGTTTCTTCCGTGGTCTTGTCGAAAAAGTGGGCTTTGCTCATGTCGAGGACAAGATCCAGGTCCTGGTTCACGGCAGGATGCACATGTCCGGATACGCGCGCGATGAATGTGTTGGGCCCGGAACGAAGATAGAGATAGGCCTCGGCACCCATCGGCTCCACGACCTCGCATATCGCCCGGATGGTGTTATCGGGAGAAGCCTCGGTGACGAAAAGCTTGTCGTAGATATCTTCGGACCGGATCCCGAATACGATTTCTTGGTTCTCATGAGCAGCGAGTTTCGGCACGACTTTCTCCGGGACGCGTACCCGGAAAGGCCCGTTTTGGAAAAAAAGTTTTTCGCCGGCACGGACAAGTTGCCCGTTCAGGAAATTCATAGGCGGACTCCCGATGAAGCTTGCCACGAATTTGTTCTTCGGGTGGCCGTAAAGAGTGAGCGGATCTGCGACCTGTTGGATAAGCCCGTCCTTCACAACCACGATACGATCCCCCATGGTCATGGCTTCGGTCTGGTCATGGGTGACGTATACGATGGTCGCCTGAAGACGCAGATGCAACTTCTTGATCTCGGTACGCATCTGCACGCGCAATTTAGCATCCAGATTTGAGAGCGGTTCATCAAAAAGGAAGACCAGCGGTTTTCGTACGATGGCTCGACCCACGGCCACGCGCTGACGTTGGCCGCCTGAAAGCTCCTTAGGCTTACGCTCAAGCAAGTGCTTGATTCCCAGAATTTCGGCCGCTTCGTTCACGCGCGTGATGATCTCTTGCTTCGGATACTTGCGCAATTTCAGAGCGAACGCCATGTTCTGGAAAACCGTCATGTGAGGATATAGGGCGTAGCTTTGGAATACCATCGCGATGTCACGATCCTTGGGCGGCACATCATTCACCACTTTGTCTCCGATGGTGATCTTGCCGCTCGTGATGTCCTCGAGACCCGCGATCATGCGCAAGATAGTCGTCTTCCCGCAACCGGAGGGACCGACCAGCACGATAAACTCGCGCTTTTCAATCGCCAGATTTACGTTTGAAACGGCCTGAACGTTGCCGGGGTAAACCTTGTTGATATTGACTAGGCTGACTTGGGCCATGGCTTATGCGACCGTCTGAAAAAAATCGAGGAGCTGGGCCAGCGCGGTCTTCAACTGCTTGCGATGGACAATATTGTCGATCATGCCATGCTCGAGCAGGAACTCGGAAGTCTGGAAACCCTCTGGGAGCTTTTGGCGGATGGTCTGCTCGATAACACGCGGACCGGTAAAACCAATAAGGGCTTTAGGTTCGGCGATGATAAGGTCACCCAACGACGCGAAACTGGCCATGATGCCGGCCATCGTCGGATTCGTCAGGATGGAGATGAAAAGCTGCTTGGCTTCGTGGTGTTTTGCGAGGGCGGCGGAGGTCTTCGCCATCTGCATGAGCGACATCATCCCCTCATACATGCGTGCGCCGCCCCCCGAACCAGAGACAATGACGACGGGCATCTTTTTCTTTGTTGCATGTTCGATCAAGCGTGTCAACCTCTCGCCCACGACGGAACCCATCGAACCCATGATAAAACGTGAATCCGTAACGCCTAGAGCAATACGTCGCTCGGCCAGAAGTCCTTCGCCGGTAATAACGGCATCCGTGAGCCCGGTGGCCGCTTGGTCTTCCTTCAACTTCGCCGCATAAGACTTTGGCCCTTTAAAGTGGAGCGGATCCGCCGAAAAAAGCTCCTTATCCATCTCCTTGAAGCTGCCTTCATCGATAAGTTGTGCAACGCGCTCGGGGGCGGAAACGGTGAAGTGGTAGTCACACTTAGGACAAACCCTGAGGTCTTCTTCGAGAGTCTTATTATAAATGATCTCGCCGCATGGGTCGCACTTCGTCCAAAGGCCCTCGGGGATATCGCGCCGTTTGACGATGCGGACCGCGTTGACTCTCGTTTTTTCGCTGAAAGCTGACATAAGTTCCTTCAATGCTTCAACTTAGTGAAGGCAAGATGTTAACACAAGTCTATCGAATTTTCCAATAGAGCTTGAAAAGCTCTCCAAATGTCTTGAGGATCCTGGAAGGGTGCGTGGCGTTCGCCTGCCCGGCGCGGCGCGGATGATGAGGAACTCCGATTTCTTCTATTTTGAACCCCTTTTTCTTAAGACGCGCCAAGATCTCCGCGTGGATTAAGAGTTGGTTTGATTCTAATTCCAATCCTTGTAAGCATTTACGACGAAAAAGCTTAAACGCACAGTCCACGTCGCGAACCGGCAGCTGAAAAAGTGTCTTATTCAACTGAGTCCAGAGAAAGCCCTGCAAACGCCGGTGCGCCTTGTCCTGACGCACAATTCGGAACCCGGTCACCACGTCGCAGCCGTCTATCTTAGAAAAAAGTTTTTCGATGTCGGCAAGCTGGAACTGGTTGTCACCGTCGGTGAGAAAAACAAGGTCTTTTGCGGCGTTGGAAAGACCTGTACGAAGCGCCGCGCCATAACCTCGGTTGGTTTCATGCTGCAGCAGCTTGACACGGGGGTTCTTTACTGACCACTTGCGCACTTTTTCGGCGGAGTCGTCGCGGCTGCCGTCGTCCACGACCAGCACTTCATAATCAATGCCGTACTCCTCGCCCACCTGGACGGCCTGCCGGATCATCTCCTCGACATTTTCGGTCTCGTTGTAACAGGGAAAGAAAAGCGTGAGCGAGGTCAGTGCTTTGGGCTTGATCATGACAATGACCCGTTAAAACTATAGAAGACGAGCCCCGTGAGAAGCTTCGGATAAAAATAGGTCGATTTCTGCGGCATCTTGAGCCCTTTCTTGGAAACCAAAAGCATCTCGCTAAGCGACGTGGGACGCAAGAAAATTGCCGCATCAAAATCTCCCGCCTGCACCTTACGATGCGCTTCTTTCGCATCGCGCGTGAAATCGATTGCTTCTGATTTTTCAATAGCCGTGATGCCGAAATGGGGCGCAAGGATCTGTTCGTGCAGGACGGCCACATCCAACTTCGAAGCCGGGTCCTTTCCGATCTTCGCAGCGACCTTTTTATCGAGCGTCAAAATCTGAAAACCATGCTTTGCTGAATAAAACGTAAATCGGTAACTTTTGTCCTTCACGTCCTCGCGGCAATCTTCCAGTATCTCGAGCACATCACCCAGATTTCTGCCGGGCTGTACGGACCCTATCTTTGACAGCGTGCCCATCAGATCCTGTTTAAAACGAATCAGGCGATGCGTCGGGAAAATTTTAAACGGATTGTGCCGGCAGTCCGAAAAGTATGTGAGAACATAGTTCCAATCCTCGCCAGAATCGCCCTGGCCTATCATCCATTTCTTGAACTGACAGGCCACTTCAAAGCGGTGGTGTCCATCCGCGATGAACATCGGCTTCGGTTTCATCTTGGCAGCGACTTTCTTCAAAACATCCGGACGCTGTTCAAGGTATAAACGGTGACGCACGCCCGCCACATTCACGTCGAGTACCGGCACTTTCCGGGTCGCAGGCTTAAGCATGGCTTGGATACTTCCAGTGTCTTCAAATAGACCAAAAATCGGACTCAGGTTCGTGCGCACCGCCTTTAAAAGGTGCAGGCGGTCTTCTTTTGGACCGGTAAGAGTGTTTTCGTGCTTCAGCACTGCTTTTTCGTCCAGTTTCATCGCCGCGAAAAATCCGGTGCGCGACTTCTTCTTCCCTTCCTCTTCGTAATCCTGCAAATAAACATAGATGGAGGGCGCGTCGTCCTGCACCAACGCTCCCCCGGATTTCAAATCGTCTAAGAAGCTCTTCGCGCGGGTGTAACGGTTCTCGGTCAAAGTATCGCCCGGTATGTCCTTTCCAAGCTCCATACGAATAACATTGTAGGGACTCGCCTCATAAAGCCTCGTCTGTTCCTCTTTGGAGATCACGTCATAAGGCGGGGCGACGACAAGCGAAAGATTCTTAACTTTGGGGGTATTGTAACGCCAAGCGCGAAAAGGTTTTATCTCAGGCATGTAGTGGTTTTCCTTTCATGCGCAGCCGAATGACCGCGCCTAGAGCGAGACCGAAGGTGTCGGCGATCGCATCGTAAACGCTCGCATCGCGGTTGGGGACCGACCGCTGATGCCACTCATCGCTAACCGCGTAAAGGACCCCAAATACCAGCGCGGCCAGTAAGAGTCTTCGGCCCGTTCTAGACGGCACCGAATAACCGAATGCACGCGCAAGAAGGAAGCCAAAGACGCTATATTCTACAACATGGATAATCCAGTCCATATGGATTTTTTGGGCCGTGTGGAAAAGTTGCGAGTCAAACGATATCGACGACAGAGCATAGATGATCGCCATATAGACGGTGACGGCCACCCAGGAACCCATTGTGCTTGGGCGGTTCATTCTTTGGAGGTTGTTTTAGGCTTATCGACGGATGGCTTGCCCACGGCCGGTTCGCTTTTTACATTCTTCCGCTTGTAATCCGTTTCGTAGAACCCACTCCCTTTAAAAATGACCCCCACGCCGCCGCTCATCTGTCGTTCGGGTTTCCCTCCGCATTTTGGGCATTTTTTTAGAGGTGCCTCGGTGATGCGCTGAAGCTGCTCGAAACGCTTCCCGCATTTGGTACATTTATATTCGTAGGTTGGCATGACTATTTATTCTCGAACTGGCGCAGCAGCTCGATCTGCTTTGCCGTAAGATTGGTGGGTGTTTTGACGAAGACCCTCAGCTCTTGATCGCCGATGCCCGCTCCACGGAGCGAAGGAAAACCTTTACCCTTCAAACGAAACGTCTTTCCAGTCTGGGTGCCCGCGGGAATCTTCAGCGACGTCATGCCTTTCAGCGTCGGAACCTGCACCTCGCAGCCAAGGGCCGCTTGTACCAGGCTGATTGGCACCTGGCAAATCAGGTCCTCTCCCTCGCGGCCGAAAACCTCGTGTTCTTTCAGATGAATCTCGACATAGAGGTCGCCGCGAGGACCGCCGCGTGTACCCGCCTCCCCTTCTCCCGCCACGCGCATGCGGACGCCGGTGTCGACTCCGGCCGGTATCTTGGCCTGGAGCTTGCGTGTGGCCGCAACACGGCCCAAACCCCGGCAGTCTGGACAAGGATGTTCTATCATCGAACCCTGACCATGACATTTCGGACAGGCACGCGAAATGCTGAAAAATCCGCTGGAGGCCATCACCTGCCCCGCCCCATGGCAGGTGGAACAAGTCTTGCGGGAAGTGCCGGGCTTTGCGCCCTCCCCCTTGCAATGACCGCAATTCTCTTCGCGGCGTACTTCTAAAGTTTTTTCGACGCCAAACGCGGCTTCTTCAAATGTGACTTCGACCGCTGTGGCCAGGTCGCTCCCTCGCTGGGCACGGTTAGGACGGCGGGGGCTGCCGCCGAAGAAATCCTCAAAGATATCCTCAAAGATATCGCCAAAACCGGAGGATGAGAACCCACCCAACCCTTGGTTATTGAGGCCCTCATGACCGTACTGGTCATAAACTTGGCGCTTAGCTTGGTCCGCAAGCACCTGATAGGCTTCGGTGGCTTCCGTGAATTTATCCTCTGATTTTTTATCACCGGGATTGCGGTCGGGATG
>JANNFA010000034.1:0-1690 GCA_031379345.1 Candidatus Omnitrophota bacterium
CCTTAGACGAGGCGCTCGCTCAGGTGCGCGTGTCGTTAGATATTTCGGGACGCGGCTCCTGCCATATTCACACACACCCACAGACGAAATGGATCTCTCATCCGGCGATGCGCAATCTAGCGAATAAAAAAGGGTACACCCTCGCTGATGCGAAGCATTTTCTGGAGTCGTTCGCGGCGCACTTTGGCCTGACGCTTCATGTGGACTTTATTTCAGGCGAACAGCCTCACCATGTGATCGAGGCGACCTTCAAAGCGCTCGCAAAAGCGCTTGATTGGGCGACAGGCGTCGACTCCCGCATGAAGGGTGTGCCTTCGACAAAAGGAAAATTGTGATTCCAGAGATCGTCATTGTGGACTATGGCATGGGCAATCTACGCAGCGTGGAAAAGGCGTTTGAGAAAGCCGGCGCGCGCGTGGCTATTAGTTCGCGGCCGGCGGACATCCGGGACGCCGCAAAAATCGTGCTCCCAGGCGTGGGCGCGTTTAGTCAGGCCATGAAGGAGTTGAAGCGCCGTAAACTTGTGGGGCCCATCCTAGAGAAGATAGAGGAGGGCGCGCCTTATCTTGGGTTGTGCTTGGGTCTTCAGCTTCTTTTTTCATCCAGTGAGGAAGGGCCGGAAAAAGGGCTCGGTGTTTTTAGGGGCCGCGTGCGAAAATTCCAAGGATCCATGAAAGTTCCGCATATGGGCTGGAACTCGCTTAAGATGCGCGGAAACTATTGCCCGCTATTTGAAGGCATCAGCGGGCAGGACTATTTTTATTTTGTGCATTCGTTTTATGCGGTTCCGGAAGAAAAAGGCATTGTGTCCGCCACGACCTCCTATGGCGGCTCTTTTTGTTCCGCGGTTTGGAAGGACAATGTCTTTGCGACCCAGTTCCACCCGGAGAAAAGCCAGGACATCGGCCAGCGCATTATCCGCAATTTTGTGAAGCTCTGATGTTTCCTATTCCGGCGATAGATTTGAAAGATGGGCGCGTGGTGAGGCTTTTGCAAGGGAAGTTTGAGGCGGAGAGCGTTTACCCCGAGGAGCCGAAGGTATTGGCCAGGCGCTTCGCAGACGACGGCGCCCAGCGAATCCATGTGGTGGATCTGGATGGGGCGCTCAAGGGCGAGCCCAAGAATCTTTTGCTTGTCGAGAGCGTCATAAAATCAGTAAAGATCCCGGTCGAAGTGGGCGGCGGAATCCGTAAGCTCGAACAGGTCGAGCGCTACCTTGCGATGGGAGCCGGCTATGTTATTCTCGGCACCAAGGCTTGTCTGGACCCGGGTTTTCTGAAGGAAGCGCTTACCGCTTTCGGTGAGCGCGTGATCGTCGGTATCGATGCGTCGAATGGACAGGTTGCAATCGATGGATGGACCAAGATCCTGCCTCAGAAAGCATTGGATTTCGCGAAGCAGGTGGAGTCGCTCGGCGGGAAGACGGTTATTTATACCGATATTGCCACAGACGGCGCACTCACGGGCCCGAATCTTTCTCAGGTCAATGCGGTCTGTGAGGAGGTCTCTATCGACGTCATCGCTTCGGGAGGCGTTTCGTCGACCGCGGACTTGAAGGCACTCGCAGCGCTTAAAAAAAATAATCTGAAAGCGGTCATCATCGGCAAGGCGCTTTATGAAAAAAGATTCAGCGTGAAAGAGGCGGTTTCGGCATGCTCGTAAAACGCGTGATCCCGTGCCTCGACGTCAA
>JANNFA010000048.1:0-4201 GCA_031379345.1 Candidatus Omnitrophota bacterium
CAAAGATAGCCGAACGCGGGCTCTCGATAACATCATCCGTGATCTCCTCGCCGCGATGCGCGGGTAGACAGTGCATCACGATGGAATCCTTCGGTGCTTTTGAAAGGATCGCCGCATTCACCTGGAACGGCTGGAAATCGCGCAAGCGCTGTTCGCGCTGCTTTTCCTGACCCATACTCACCCATACGTCCGTATAGATGGCGTGTGCGTTCTTGATCGCCGTAAACGGATTATTCGAAAGGGTGATCTTCGAACCGCTATCTTTGCAGATCACCTTGATGTCCTTCAGGATGTCCTCTGAGGGCTCGTATCCGCGCGGCAGGGCGATGGCCAGGTTCGCACCCGCCTTGGCGGCTCCATATAAAAGCGAATTGAGCACATTATTGCCATCGCCGATGTACGCGATATTGATCTTCTCGAGCGTACGAAACTTCTCGCGAATGGTAAAAAGATCCGCCAGCGTCTGACAAGGATGATAGGCGTCCGACAACCCGTTGATCACCGGAATCGAGGCGGTATTGGCAAACTCCTCGATATCGGAATGGGCATACGTGCGCACCACGGCGGCGTCGCAATACCGCGCAAGGACGCGCGCGATATCCTTTAACGACTCCCTCTCGCCTAGCGGGTGTTCCTGGGGCGCCATATAGACGGCCGTGCCGCCCAACTGCTGCATCCCGACCTCAAACGACACGCGCGTGCGCATCGAAGGTTTCTGGAAAAGCATGGCATTGGATCTGCCGCGAAGCTTGCTGTAGAAAGACTCCGGCGCCTTCTTCATTTTGTCCGCAAGCTTGAGCAGCATATCCAGCTCCGAGCGATGCAATTCTTTCATTGTCAGGAAATCTTTAAACTGCCAGAGTTTGGCAGGGCCTTTCGAGGTCGAGCGTGTTGCGCTCTTTTTGGACGAGCTGTCTTTTTTGGTATTTTTCATGAGGCCTTACTCCCTTCCTTAGTCAAACGCTGTTCCGTTTCCTGGACGAGCACCTCGTCCAGGATCTCGATAGCGCGATTCACTTCTTTTTCCCTGACGATCAGGGGCGGCATTATGCGGAGCACATTGCCCTGCGTGCAGTTGATGAGGAGCTTCCGCTTCAAGCATTCCTCATAGATGTTCTTTCCTTCTATTGAAAGTTCGATACCGGCCATGAGCCCCATGCCGCGAACATCACGGATGACGACATGTCTTTTTCGCAATTCATTCAGTTTCTTAAACAGGTACGAGCCCACGATAACCGCATTGTTCAATAATTTCTCTTTTTCGATGGCCTCGAATACGGCCAGCGAAGCCGCGCAGGCCAACGGCCCTCCCCCGAACGTGGTCGCATGTGTTCCGGGCGAGAGAACATCGGCGATCTCTTTTTTTGCCAGCATGGCGCCGATAGGAAAGCCGCCTCCCAGTGATTTTGCGAGAGTCATGACGTCCGGTTCGACGCCGAGGTTCTTATAACAGAACATGCGCCCGGTCCGCCCCATGCCTGTTTGCACTTCATCAAAGATCAGATAGATTTTTTTGTCCTGACACAGTCGTTTCACGCCCGACACATACTGCGCGTCGGCCACATGCACACCGCCCTCACCCTGGATCGGCTCCATCACAATGGCGATGGTCTTGGCCGTCACGGCTCGTTCAAGAGCCGTAAGATCGTTAAACGGCACATGCTTGAATCCCGGAACGACCGGCTCAAACCCCTCCCGAAACTTCTGCTGGCCCGTGGCAGAGATTCCCGCGAAGGTGCGTCCATGGAACGATCTTTCCATGGCAATGATCTCAAAACGCGACGGCGTGCCCAACTTACGGACCAATTTAAAAGCAGCCTCGTTGGCTTCGGCGCCGGAGTTGCAGAAAAAAACTTTACCCGGAAACGCATGCCGCACCAGCGTCTCCGCCAGAGTCGCCTGGAGCTCATGATAATAATTGTTCGAAACATGGATCAGCCGCTCAGATTGACGCTTGATGGCCTCGGTCACGCGGCGGTGGCAGTGTCCTATCCCACTTACCGCCCAGCCCGGAAAAAAATCCAGGTATTCATTTCCTTGCGAATCCCACACGCGCGTTCCGCGCCCGCGCTCCAACACCAGCGGCGTCTTGGTATAGCAAGGCACGACATGGTCATAATAAAGCCGTATCGTCTTCCGATAGTCCATCAGCGCTTCACGATCTCGGTACCAATACCCTTGTCCGTAAATATCTCAAGAAGCAGCCCGTGAGGAATTTTGCCGTTGATAATATGCACCTTTTTTACGCCGCGCTCTAAAGCTCGCATGCAGGATCTTACCTTGGGGATCATGCCACCCGAAATGACGCCTGACTCAATAAGCGATTCGATATCCGCAACAGTCACGTGCGAGATCGTGCTGTCCGGGTCACTCGCATTCCTTAGGATGCCGTGCACATTCGTCAGATAAGCAAGCTTTAACGCGCCTAGCGAACGGGCAATTTCAGCCGCCGCCTGGTCGGCGTTCACGTTGTAGGCGGAGCCGTCTTTACCGACTCCGATAGGTGAAATAACAGGAATGATGTCGCTTGTGATCATCTTCTGCACCACATCATCATTAATCTTCGTGACGTCGCCGACAAAACCGACGTCCTGGCCATCAATATCTGCATGTTTCTTCACTTCAATGAGGTGATCTTCTTTTCCGGAAAGGGAGATAGCGCTTCCGCCAAGAGAAATGATCTCGCGCACGATCTCACGATTGACCTTAGCAAGCTCTTCTTCCACAACCTCCATGGTTTCTTGGTCTGTGATACGAAAACCTTTCACAAATTTGGCTTCCTTGCCCATTTGTTCAAGCCGCTTTGAAATGTAGGGCCCCCCTCCATGCACGAGCACAGGGCGCATCCCCACGTAGTTCATAAAAACGATATCCTCCAAAACTTCACGACGAATCGTTGTGTCGGTCAGGACAGCGCCGCCGTACTTGATGACAATCGTTTTTTCAAAAAAGTTCTGAATATACGGAAGCGCCTCGATCAACACGTCCGCTTTTTTGATCATCTCTTCCATCATCAAACCCTCATTTGCCGTCCACCAAAAAACACGGCGGACCGCTTCGTTTTAAGTCCTGTAAGCAGAGTTGATACGCACGTAATTGGTCGAAAGGTCGCAGGTGTACGCGGTCGCCGTCGATTTCCCGAGCCCCAGATCCACCGTGATCTTGATATTTTTTTGCGCGAAGACACGATTCAAACGCGTCGCGTCCGACTTCACACGCGCGCCGTTTCGAACGACCGTCTCTTTTCCAAGCGAAATGGCGAGCTTCCACGGATCCACGTGAGCACCGGCATAACCCGTGGCGGCCGCGATTCGGCCCCAATTCGGGTCCTCGCCGAAGAGCGCGCATTTGACAAGACTAGAACGAGCGACCGATTTTGCCACGGCACGCGCATCGTCCCGAGTCGAGGCATTCTTCACAAATATCTCCACGAACTTGGTCGCTCCTTCCGCGTCCCGTATCATCTGCTTAGCCAGCGAGAGGAACATCGTCTCAAGGACACGCGTAAAAAGACGAAACTCTTTTGTTTTTTCAACGATCCTCTTATTCTGCGCCGCGCCGTTGGCGAGAATGACGACCATGTCGTTCGTCGACATGTCCCCGTCAATGGTGATCGTGTTAAAAGTCTTTTGTGCGGCCCGATCGAGTGCGTCACGCAGGGCCGCCGGGGTAATGACGGCGTCTGTCGTGACATAGCAAAGCATCGTCGCGTGCCTGGGGGCATGCAGTTCCATCTCGGGATGGATCATTCCCGCGCCCTTGGCGATGGCGCCCACACGCACTTTGCGCCTCCCCACCAGAAATTCCATCGCGATCTCTTTAGGCATCCGGTCCGTAGTCAGGATGGCATTCGCCGCATCGGCTGAGCCTTTCTTGTCCAGGCTTTTCACAAGCTGGGGAACGGCCAAAAGTATTCTTTTGATGGGAAGCGGTTTCCCGATCACGCCGGTTGAGCCGACGATCACATTTTTTTTGTATAAGCCTAGTTCGCGCGCTACAGCCAAAGCCATCGCGCGGGTGTTCTCAAAACCACTCTCGCCCGTCATGCAGTTGGCGTTGCCAGAATTAGCGATGATGGCCTGCGCCTTGCCGTCACGTAGATGGTCCTTGTTCACCACCACGCAAGAGGCTTGGACCTGATTCGTTGTAAAAGTTCCGGCCGCATCACAAAGTCTGTCCGAAACGATCAGCGCCAAGTCCT